>JAJDTI010000023.1 GCA_022827245.1 Pseudomonadales bacterium
GACCAGGCCGATGTTGACCCACAGCGCGATCCGCTGGCCGTCCCGGGTCACGCACGGGAGGTCCCGCAGCTCCTCGAGTTCCTCCGCGAACTCCCGCTCCTCCTCCATGAGCGCGGTGTAGTGGTCGACGACGGGGCGTGACGGGTTCGCGATCACGGACCCATAGAACCCGTCCACGACGAGATGGCGGTTCTCCACGCCGTAGAGGGGCACGTCGACCGCCCCCATCACCGCGGGTATGTCGAGGGCACGGGCGAGGATCGCCACGTGGGAGTTGCTCGACCCCCGCAGCGACACGATGCCCTGCAGCCGCTCCCTGGGGATCTCGCCGAGCATCGCCGCCGAGAGCTCGTCGCCGACGAGGATCGTGTCGTCGGGAAACCGCGTCCGCTTGCGCCGCATGTCCCGCAGGTAGGCAAGCACGCGCTGGCCGAGTTCGCGCACGTCGGCGGCGCGCTCCCGGAGATACGAGTCCTCCATCCGTTCGAAGGCGCGCGTGTGCTCCAGGATGACCTGCCGCAGCGCCCCCTGCGCCCACTGTCCGCGGCGGATCCGCTCCCGGACCTCCTCGGCGAGCGCGTCGTCGTCGAGCATGTGCAGGTACGCGTCGAAGAGCGCCCGCTCCTCCGGGGCGAGCGTCGCCTCCAGTTTCCGGCCGACGTCGTGGATGTCGCGCCGCACCTGCTCGATCGCCCGGTCGAACAGCGCGAGCTCCGCCGTGACGTCCTCCACCTCCTTGTCCGGAACCCCCTCGAGCTTGGCGCCCGGGTGCATCACCACGGCCGTGCCGATGCCGATGCCCGGCGAGCCGGCGATGCCCGTGAAGCGCGTGTCCTGCGGTCCGGTCAGGCGTTCGGAGAGCTCGCGAATGTCCCCCGACGCCTCCGCGTGCGCCACGACCGCGGCCAGTTGCGCGGAGAGCGTGACCAGGAAAGCCTCTTCCTCCTCGTCGTACTTGCGGCTCTCCCGCTGGCGCACGATCAGCACGCCGAGGACGCGGCGGTGGTGGATGATCGGCACCCCGAGAAACGCGTGGAACGCCTCGTCGCCGATCTCCGGCAGGTACACGAAGTTCGGATGCTGCGGGGCGTCGTCGAGGTTGATCGGTTCCGCCCGCTCCGCGACGAGCCCGACCAGGCCCTCGCCGGGAGAGATGACCACCCGCCCCACGGCGTCCGACCGGGAGCCCACGTTCGCGGCGAAGTGGAAGTCCCCGGTCTCCCGGTTGACCACGTACACCGAGCAGACCTCCGTACCCAGCGTCGTGCGCACGCGCGAGACGATGGTGTCGAGGGCCGCCTTGAAGCTCGGGGCGGCGCCCACGTCCTGGACGATCTGGCGGAGGTCCTTCAGCACGTTACGTCAGAACTCCTCTTCGACCACCAGCGACGGCGCGAGCTGCTTGAGCGCGCGCCGGTAGACCTCTCGCTTGAAGGCCACGACCTTGCCGACGGGGTACCAGTAACTCACCCAGCGCCAGGCGTCGAACTCGGGCTTGCCGGTAGAGTCCACGCTGACGTGCGCATCGTCGGCCAGCAGCCGCAGCAGGAACCACTTCTGCTTCTGGCCCTTGAAACGCGGGCTCGAGTCGTGCCGGCGCAGGCGCTTCGGAAGCCGGTACCGCAACCACCCACGGGTGCAGCCCAGGACCTCCACCCGCTCCCGGGTCAGGCCGATCTCCTCCTGCAGTTCGCGGAAGAGGGCCTGCCTGGGGGACTCGCGCGGCTGGATGCCGCCCTGCGGGAACTGCCACGCGTCGTGACCGCCGACGCGCCGCGCCCACAGCACCTGGCCCCTGTCGTTCGCCACCACGATCCCGACGTTGGGCCGATATCCGTCCGCATCAATTCTGTCGCGCATGTGTTCCGCGTCGTTGGGGAGACGTCGACGCCTGCCCCTTCGGCCGCCGGGCGTCCCTCCCGCACCCGCTCAGGCACTCGATTGTTCCACAGAAGCCCGCATCCGCCAAAAAGCGCCCCGGGCCGGGCTAGCGCGACCTGACGGTCGCGTTGGGAGTTCCGCTGGCGCGAAACTCCGACGGCGCGAGCTCCCGGGGCGGGTCCGCGCTGGTCACTGCCTACCCTTTGCCGTATGTTCCGTTCGAATCCCGGTCCCCTCGAGGTGCCGCCCGGCGCATGAACCGGCTCGCAGACGAAACGAGTCCCTATCTCCTGCAGCACGCCGCGAACCCGGTGCACTGGCATCCGTGGGACGAGGCGGCGCTCGCCGAAGCCCGCGCGCAGGACAAGCCGATCCTCCTCTCCGTCGGGTATTCCGCGTGCCACTGGTGCCATGTCATGGCCCACGAGTCCTTCGAGGACGAGGCGACCGCCGAAGTGATGAACGCGCACTTCGTCAACGTCAAGGTGGACCGGGAAGAGCGCCCCGACCTCGACCGCGTCTACCAGACGGCCTTCAACCTCCTGTCCCGGCAGACCGGGGGCTGGCCGCTCACGATGTTCCTCGATCCGCACACCCTGCTGCCGTTCTTCGGCGGCACGTACTTCCCGAAACGCGCGCGGTTCAACCTGCCCGGTTTCACCGATCTCCTGCTGCGCGTGGCCGACGGCTGGAACAGCCAGCGCACGGAACTCACCGAGCAGGGGGAGAAGCTCTCCGAGGCCCTCTCGGCGTTGCGCCCGACGGAGGCGGAAGTCACCGGCGTCGAGGACCAAGACGTGCTCCAGAGGGCGGTGGACCAGCTCGCGTCGCAGTTCGATCACGCCGAAGGCGGTTTCGGCAGCGCCCCCAAGTTCCCCATGCCGAGCACGCTGGAGCGCGTGCTGCGTCACTGGGCGCTCGGCGCCAGGGCCGGCGCGCCCGACCGTGGCACCCTCGAGATGGTGACCACCACCCTCACCAGGATCGCCCGGGGCGGCATCTACGACCACGTCGGCGGCGGTTTCTGCCGCTACGCCACGGACCGGCAGTGGGCCATCCCCCACTTCGAGAAGATGCTCTACGACAACGGCCCGCTGCTCGGCCTCTACGCGGACGTCCTCGGCCTCGGTCCCGACCTCCTGTTCGAGGGCGCGGTCCGCGAGACCGCGGCCTGGATCATGCGCGACATGCAGCATCCCGAGGGCGGCTACTTCTCCTCGCTGGATGCGGACTCGGAAGGGGAGGAGGGCAAGTACTACGTCTGGCGCCGGCCCGACGTGAAGCGGCTGCTGACCGAGGACGAATACCTGGTCGTGGAAACGCTCTACGGCCTCGACAAGCCCGCGAACTTCGAAGGCAAGTGGAACCTCAGGCGGCGGGACGCCTGGCGCGCCGTCGTACAGCGGCTGAGCCTCGAGCCCGGCACCGCGGACGAGCTGCTCGATTCGGCCAGGGCGAAACTGCTCGCCGAGCGGGGCAAGCGGACCCCGCCGGACAAGGACACCAAGGTCCTGACGTCCTGGAACGGCTTAGCGATCCGGGGCATGGCGAAGGCAGCCGTGCGTCTCGGAGAACCCGCCTGGCTCACCTCGGCGGAGCGCGCCGCGGACTTCCTCCGCGAACGCCTGTGGGACGGCGAACGCCTCATGGCGACCTGGCGGGACGGCACGGCGAAGTACGCGGGTTACCTCGACGACTACGCGAACCTGCTGGACGGCGTGCTCGCGCTCCTGCAGGCCTCCTGGCGCGGCGAGGACGCGCGGTTCGCCCAGGCGCTGGCGGACGCCCTGCTCGCGCACTTCCACGACCGCGAGGCCGGCGCTTTCTTCCTGACCGCGCACGATCACGAGGAGCTCATCCACCGCCCGATGCCGACGATGGACGAGGCGCTGCCGCCGGGGAACGGCACCGCCGCGCAGGCCCTCGTCGCCCTCGGCCACCTGTTCGGCGAAACGCGTTACCTCGACGCCGCCCACGGGACGCTCGAGGCGCTCCGGGGCTCGATCGAGAAGTACCCCGCCGGCCACTGCACGCTGCTCAACGTCGTCGAGGCGAACGTGCAGCCGCCGGAGCAGGTGGTCGTGCGGGGGCCGCGCGGCGCGCTGGACCCTTGGCTCGAGATCGCGCGCGACGGCTACCGACCCTGGCGCAGCGTGTACGGAATCCCGTACGGGGAGGAGGGCGTCCTGCCGGGCTACCTGCCGCGCCTGGTCAGCGCAGAGACGCGGGAACGGGTCACGGCGTTCGTGTGCACGGGCCTCACGTGTTCGGCGCCGATCGACTCGATCAAGGAGTTTGAGAAGGCGGTGGGCTGACCGCCGCGCCTCACGCCGCTGGCCGTTCCTCCCCCAGGATCGACACCCGCTCCCCGTACCGCGTGTGCGGGTAGTAGTCCCAGACGGCGTGATGCTGGGTGCAGCGGTTGTCCCAGAACGTCAGCGTGTTCGGTTTCCAGTCGACGCGGCACCACAGCCGGGGGGTCGAGTCGATGTGCCGGTAGAGCATGTTGAGCACCGCCGCGCTCTCGGGGCGGCTCAGGCCCACGATGTGGGACGTGAAGCCCCGGTTGACGTAGAGCACCTTGCGGCCGGTCCCCGGGTGGCGCGTGATCACCGGGTGCTCGTTGCGCGGATAGCCGCCTTCCGGCGGGGTCGACTTGTACGAGCCGACGTAGGGGATCGCCCCGTCGTGGACTGCCGTCAGTCCGTCCAGGAACGCGCGCATCGGCTCCGACAGCGTCTCGTAGGCGAGGTACATGTCCGCGAACAGCGTGTCACCGCCGCCCGACGCGGGGGTCTCGGTGACGTAGAGCATCGAGCCGAGCGGCGGGATTTCGTCGCACGTCACGTCCGTATGCCAGCCGTCCCCCGCCGTGTAGGCGGAGTCGCCGGTCGTCTTGACCTTGAGGATCTCGGGGTCCCCGCGGTACGCGTGCTGCATCGGGTGCACGTGCAGGGAACCGAAGCGCCGGGCGAACGCCTTGTGGTGCTCGCGGTCGATGTGCTGGTCCCGAAAGACCAGCACCTTCCAGTCCATCCACGCGTCGTGGACGTCCTGGGCCAGTTCGTTCGAGAGCGGCTTCGAGAGATCGACGCCGAGCACCTCCGCGCCGATATGCGGGGTCAGGGAATCGACCTCGAAGGACCGGTACTCGGTGCGGATCTCTTCCGCCGCCGAGCGGCCGTCGCGCGTGTTGAACATGGTCGCTCTGTGCTCCGGGGAGGTAGCCCGTCCTTTTAGCCCAACTCGTCGGGCTGGACAAGCGCGGCGTCCGGTCTCATTCGCCCGGCTCCGCCTTGCCCCACGCGTCGAAGAACGTCACGTCCTCCGCCGGGTAGCGCCGCACCGGCCCGAACCTGCCGAGGGGCCAGCCGATCGGGATGGTGGCGACGACGCCGTACTCCTCCGGAATCCCGAACCGCTCCTGGAGTTCCGCCTCGAAGACCTGGTGCATCGTGGTCAGCGCCGCGCCCAGCCCGAGGGCGCGGCAGGCCAGCAGGATGTTCTGCACGCAGGGATAGACGGAGCCGTAGCTCGGCGGCGCGAGGCCGACCCGCTCCGCCTCCGGGACCCGGAACGGCCAGTCCCGCTTGCCGCACACCAGCAGTATGTACGGCGTCTCGTGCATGTGTTCGAGCTGGTAGTACAGCGCCCGGAACTGTCTCGATGCCGATGTCCGCCCGTCCAGATCCGGCGTGCGCCGGCCTCGGCCCCGGATCGCACCCGCGTAGCGCTCGGCGAACCATTGCTTGGATTCCGGTTCCGTGAGCAGCACGAACGCCCAGGGCTGGGTGTTCTGTCCCGAGGGCGCCTGCACGCCCGCCCGCAGCACGCGCCGGATCAGTTCGAGCGGCACGGGATCCGGCTTCAGGCGGCGCATGGCGCGCACGTTGCCGACGAGGTCGAAGAAGGAGAGGTTCGAGTCGGTCTGGTCCATGGGGCGCGGCTCCTTTGTGCGGCGTCCGTGAGCCTGTCAGGTCGCCCACGGCGTGTCGAGGCCCGGTCTGTCCCGGTCCGCCGCACGCTATAGTCGCGTCTTCCCCGGGGCCGGAGAGAACGGCATGACGGTGATCGACTGCGACTCCCACATCATGGAACCCGCCGACCTGTGGGAGCGTTACCTGGAGCCGCGGCATCGGGACCGAGCGATCCGCGTGGTGGAGGAGGACGGGATCGAGAAGCTCGTCATCGGCGAGCGCGTCGTCCTCGAAGGCGTCCTGGCGGCACTCGGCGGCGCCCACCTCGACAGCGTCGACCTCTTCACGCCAGGCCGGCTGCGCTACGCCGACGGGTGCGAGCCCGCGAGCTATGACCCCCATGCCCGCGCGGAACTTCTCGACGCCTGGGGCGTCGACCGCGGCGTCCTCTTCCCCACCATCGGCATCCTCCCGTTCCCGACGGACGACGCGGACCTCGCCAACGCCTACTGCCGCGCGTACAACACCTGGCAGGCCGAGTTCTTCCAGACCGTGCCGGACCGGGTCGTGCCGATCGCGGTGGTGAACTGGCACGACGTCGCGGAGTCCGCCGGGGAGCTGGACCGCTGCCTGCGGCTCGGGTTCCGCGGGCTCTTCGTGCCGCCCGAGGTAGTGGACGGCAGGCGCCCCGGGGATCCTCACTTCGACCCCATCTGGTCACGCCTGCAGGACGCGGACCTCCCCGGCTGCCTGCACGTCATCGTCCGCTTCGAGGGCGCCGCGGCCGCGTTCTCGCAGTGGAACCAGTCCGGGGCGGGGCTCGCGTTCGGCTTCGGGCTCGGCGCCACCGGGCAGCTCGTTCCCGCGATGGCGAGCCTCGTGCTCGACCGCGTCTTCGACCGCTTCCCGCGCCTCAAGATCGTGAGCGTCGAGGCCGGCTGCGGGTACGCCGGGTACCTCATGGACCGACTCGACGAGAAGCACCACTTCTTCCAGGCGATCGCCCCCCTCGAACTCAAGCCGAGCGACTACGTCCGGCGCAACTGCTACTTCGTCGCGGAACCGGAGGAACGCACGATCGGCGCGATGCTGGAGCTGGTCGGGAAGGACAACATCCTCTGGGGCAGCGACTATCCCCACATCGACTCGAGACTCGACGCGGCGGAGCTGATCCGGGGCTCGGTCGCGAGCCTGGACGCAGGGTCGAAGCGGCGGGTGATGGGGGAGAACGGGTTGCGCGTGTTCGGGCTCTGACCTCGACCGCGTCAGTGGTACTGCATCCCCTGGACGTGCAGTTCCGGCGTGACCTGGATCGCGTGGCGCCCGGAGGAGACAGCCTCGAACAGGGTGTCCGCCGTGCGGTAGGACTTCACCATCCCGAGCGTCGTCAGGGTCGGGAAGATCATCAGCCATTCGTCCGCGTCGAACCGTTCGAGCGCCGCCGTCGGAGAGATCCAGTCACCGCCGACGGTTTCCCGGAGATGGCCCCGGGCGGACTGGTTGGGCGGCATCACGGCGACGAAGAAACGCGTGTCGAAACGCGCCGGCGCCATCTCGGGCGTGATCCAGTGGCTGAAGTACGCGACCCGGTCCATCGCGAGCGTCAGGCCCTCGGCGGCGACCACCTCGCCCAGACTGATCCGGGCGGCCGCAAGCGCGTTGCGGTATCCCTCGAAGCGGCGCGCCTCGGCATCGTCCCGAGGTTCGAACAGCGTGCCGTTCCGATACGCCAGCAGCACGCCGCACTCCTCGAAGCATTCCCGGATCGCAGTCACCCAGTACCGGAGTCCGCCGCCGGGAAGCGTCAGGCGCCGGGAGGCCTCCGCGTCGTCGAGGCCCTGGCAGGCGTGATCCAGCTCCCCGTCATGGTCATCGACCTTGCCGCCGGGAAAGACGTGCAGGTCCGGGAAGTCCCCACGCGCCGGGCGCTGCACCATGAACACCTCGATGTCCGCGGCGCCCTGGCGCACGACCAGCACGGTCGCGGCCTTGCGGGGCACGGGCGGCGGGCGCGAAGCCGCCTCGCCGGGGCTCGGGGTCTGCCGGTCGCCGGCCAAGGTCGCTCTCCGGGGTTCAGACGGGTGGAGCGGGCATTCTACCGTCGCGAGGGCGCGCTTTAGGGGCTCGGCGTCCCGGCCCGCCAGCGCAGATCGAGTTCCCGGGCGGCCTTGACGTCGTCGAGCCGCCGGAGCGGCAGCGTGTGTGGAGCGGTCTTCACGACCTCCGCGTCCGTGGCCGCTTCCGCGAGGATCCGCGCCATGGCGTTGACGAACGCATCGACCTCCTCCCGCGACTCGGTCTCGGTCGGCTCGATCAGCAGGCACTCCGGAACGATCAGCGGGAAGTACGTCGTCGGCGCGTGCATGCCGTAGTCGAGGAGCCGTTTCGCGAAGTCCATCGCGGTGACGCCGTACCGCCGGTTCTGAGCCGCCAGGGTGACGATGAACTCGTGGCTCGCGCGGCGGTCCGGGTAGGCGAGGTCGAAGCCCGCCTCGCGCAGCCGCCTCGCGAGGTAGTTCGCGTTGAGCGTCGCGAACTCCCCGACCCGGTGCATGCCTTCTCGGCCCAGCATCAGCGCGTAGGCGAGCGCCCGGATCAGGATGCCGGCGTTGCCCATGAACGCGGACAGCCGGCCGATGCTCGAGGGCGGTTCCACCCAGCGATAGCCCTCCTCGCCCCGGCCTACCACCGGGCCCGGCAGGTAGTCCGCCAGCCGCTCCGCCGCGCCCACCGGGCCGGAGCCGGGGCCGCCGCCCCCGTGGGGGGTCGCGAAGGTCTTGTGCAGGTTCACGTGCAGCACGTCGAAGCCCATGTCGCCGGGCTTGACCTTGCCGAGGAGGGCGTTGAGGTTCGCGCCGTCGTAGTAGAGGAGCCCTCCCGCGTCGTGCACGATGCGCGCCACCTCGGAGATGCGCCGCTCGAAGACGCCGCAGGTGGACGGGTTGGTGGTCATGAGGCCCGCCGTCGCCGGGCCGACCGCGGCCTCGAGCGCGCCGATGTCCACGTCGCCGTCCCGGGCCACGGCGACCTCGCGCACCGTGTAGCCGCACATGGCCGCGGTCGCCGGGTTCGTGCCGTGCGCGCCCTGGGGCACGAGAATCTCGCTCCTGGCCGCGTCTCCGCGCGCCTCGTGGTACGCGCGGATCATCGCGACCCCCGCGAACTCCCCCTGCGCCCCGGCCATGGGCGTCAACGAGACGGCCGGCATCCCGACGACGTCCTGAAGGATCTCCTGCAGGTCGTGCATGCAGGCGAGGAACCCCTGGCTCAAGGGTTCGGGCGCGAGCGGATGGCGTTCGAGGAACCCGCGGGCGCCGGCCGCGCGGTGCGCGCCGCGCGGGTTGTACTTCATCGTGCAGGACCCGAGGGGATAGAACTGGTTGTCGATCGAGTAGTTCGCCCGCGACAGGTTCGTGTAGTGCCGCACCGCCTGGAGTTCGGAGACCTCGGGAAGCGCCGGCGGGTCGTCGCGGAGCATCTCCGCCGGCAGGTCCTCGACGGACTCGGCCGGCGGGACCTGCGCGTTCGCCGCGCGTCCCGGACGACCGAGGTCGAAGATCGTGCGCATCGAGTCAGCCATTGCGCACCTCGGCCAGCGCCTGGGCGAAGCGCCGCATCTCCTCACCGGTACGCTTTTCCGTCGCGCAGACGAGCAGGCCGTGCGCCAGTTCCGGAAAGTAGCTGCCGAGGGCCAGCCCCGCGACCACGCCGCGTTCCGCCAGGGCCGTGACGATCTCCTCCGCGGGGCGCCCCACGTCGAGGACGCACTCGTGGAAGAAGGGACCCTCGAAGCACCGGGGAAGTTCGAGCGCGCGCACGAGTTCGAGCGTCCTCGCGTGACAGGCCGCCGCCACGTTGCGCAGGCCGGCGGGCCCGAGGAGGCTCATGTAGACGGTCGCCGCCGTGACGAGCAGGCCCTGGTTCGTGCAGATGTTCGACGTCGCCTTGGCGCGGCGGATGTGCTGTTCGCGCGCCTGCAGGGTCAGCGTGAAGCCCGGCCGGCCGTCGAGGTCCTCGGTGCGCCCGACGATGCGTCCCGGGAGCTGGCGCACGAGGCGCTGCCGGGTGCAGATGAAGCCGAAGGACGGTCCTCCGGAGGCCATCGGCACGCCCAGGGGCTGTCCGTCTCCGCAGACGATGTCCGCGCCGCGCTCGCCGCCCTTTCCGCCCTCGCCGCCCCCGCCGCCCTTTCCCCAGAGGGACGGCGGCTTCAACAGCGCGAGCGACACCGGGTTCACGCAGGCTACCACCAGGGCGCCGACTTCGTGCGCCCGGTCGGTGAGCGTATCCACGTTGTCGAGCAGGCCGAAGAAATTCGGCTGCTGCAGGACCACCGCCGTCGGCGGGGCGGGCAGCCGCGAGAGGGCGTCGGGATCGACGCGGCCGTCCTCGCCGTGGGGCAGCGTCACGATCTCGATGCCCTGGTTGCGCACGATGGTCCGGGTCGCGGCCACGTAGAGCGGGTGCGCGTTCCCGGCGATGGCGACTACGCGCGACCCGTCGCCGCGCGCTCCCCTGCGGTTGGCCCGCACGGCCATCAGGACGGCTTCGGCCAGCCCGGAACCGCCGTCGTAGACCGACGCGTTGCAGACGTCCATCCCCGTCAGCTCCGACATCATGGTCTGGAACTCGTAGATGAGCTGCAGCGTGCCCTGGCTCGCCTCCGCCTGGTACGGGGTGTACGCGGTCATGAACTCCCCGCGGCCCGCGATGTCCCAGACCGCCGCGGGTACGTGGTGGTCGTACGACCCGGCCCCCAGGAAGCACGGCCCGGTCTCGTCCCGCCGGGCGCGATCGCCGAGGCGACGCAGGACTTCCATCTCGGGCAGTCCGTCCCCGACGGTCGTGAACTCGCCGGAGCGGAGGGCGGACGGTATCTCGTCGAACAGCGACTCGACGTCAGGGACGCCGATGGCGGCGAGCATCTCCGCCACGTCCGCGTCGGTGTGGGGTATGAAAGGCATCCGTCATCGACCCCGAATCGGGGCGGCGTCGCAGCACCACCCCGGCAAAGTTTCCCGGATTCGCGGAGCCGGCGGCAAGTCCGCGGTCAGCCGCCGCCACGCGGCGGGTCTGTCAGTCGTCGTCGACGCTGAAGGACTCGTCGAGTTCGTCGCCGTCGACCAGGTCGTCCACATCGCCGGCGTCCGCGTCCGCCGCGGACTCGCAGAACTCCGCGTAGGTTTCCGCGTCCATGAGATCCTCCAGCTCGGACTCGTCTGCCGGCTCGATCGCGAACAGCCAGCCGTCGCCATAAGGATCCCCGTTCACCAGTTCCGGCGCATCCTCGAGCCCGTCGTTGACCGCGACCACGGTGCCGGTCACCGGCGCGTAGATGTCCGATGCGGCTTTCACGGACTCCACGACTCCAGCCTCCTCGGCCGCGCCCACGGATCGGTCCAGCTCCGGCAGCTCGACGTAGACGACGTCGCCAAGCTGGTCCTGTGCATAGTCGGAGATGCCCACCAGGACGTTGCCGTCCTCGTCGAGGCGAGCCCACTCGTGGGTCTCCGCATACACAAGCTCCGTGGGACATTCGCTCATGCTTTCCCTCTTGCTCAAGAAATTGTTGGCCGCTAGTGCCCGTGAGGGACGCCGCGGCGGTCCGGTCGGGGAGCGATACTCTACCCGATAGGAAGGACGCGGCACCACCGCGTCACCCGCAAAACGCGCCTTCGACCCGGGCGGTCACTCGTACACGCGCTTGCCGTGGCGGACGAACGGCGGACGTACGATCCGGCCCCTCCGCGAGGCGCCCCGCACTTCGATACGCACGGCGCCCCTGGCCGACCGCGGCAGCCGGGCGAGGCCGATGCCGCACCCCAACGTCGGCGAGAAGGCGCCGCTGGTCAACACGCCGGCGTCCGTCTCCGTCCGCACGGCCATGCCCCGGCGGAGAACGCCCCGTTCCTCCAGGACGATCCCCGTCAGCTTGTCGGGCGACCCGTGCCGGCGTTGGGCCTCGAGCGCGCCACGTCCGACGAAGTCGCGTTCCGGCGGGTCCCACGCCACGGTCCAGGCCATGTTCGACTCGAGCGGCGTCACCGATTCGTCCATGTCCTGACCATGGAGGTTGAGCCCGGCCTCTAGTCGCAGCGTGTCCCGGGCCCCGAGGCCCGCCGGCGCGACCCCGGCTTGCAGGAGATCCCGCCAGAGCGGCTCGGCGGCCGCCGCCGGCACCAGCACCTCGACGCCGTCCTCCCCGGTGTACCCCGTGCGCGCGATCATCCAGTCGCCCGCCTCGCAGACGTCGAAAAACGCAAGCTCCGATGCCTCCGTGCGACCCGTCGCTTCCTGGAACCGCGCCAAGGCCTGCGGGCCCTGCACGGCCAGCATCGCCAGGTCCCGCCGCTCCCGCAAGGCCACGTCGAACGGCCCGGCCCGTTCCGACAGCCACGGCACCACCCGATCGCGGGTGCCGGCGTTTGACACGACCCGGTACCGGCCCGCGAGGCGGTACACGATCACGTCGTCGACGACCCCGCCGCTCTCGTTCAGCACGGCTCCGTAGAGGGCCTTGCCGGGACCCGCCAGGCGTTCGACGTCGTTGGCCACCACGCGGCGCAGGAAAGCCGCGGCGGCGGCGCCGGACACGTCGGTCACGGTCATGTGCGACACGTCGAACATGCCGGCCTCGTTGCGAACCGCGTGGTGCTCCGCCACCTGCGACCCGTACTGCAGGGGCATCTCCCACCCGGCGAAGGGCACCATGCGGGCCCCCGCGCGGACGTGGGCGTCGAACAGGGGAGTGCGGCCCGCCACGTCAGAGGGTCCTGGCGAGGACGCCCTGACCCATGGCCTCGCGAATCAGCCACCGTTTCGCCGCGGGCGTCGTGTCGAGGCCGCGCACGCCGACGTTCCGCAGCCACCGACCGACCGGGCCGCCGTAGCCGTACGCGCCGCGCAGCGCGGTCATCAGGGCGACCATGGCTTCCGCCCGCGCGCGGCGGCGCCGCGCGAAGCCGCGCCAGAGGTTCGGGCGTCCGAGATCGGCCGCGCCCTCGGCGACATCGAGCAGGCGTGCGGCATCCTCTATGCCGAGGTTGACGCCCTGGCCGGCCAGGGGGTGCACGGTGTGCGCGGCGTCGCCGACGAACAGCAGACGGGGCCGCGGATTGAAGTCCCGCACCAAGCGCTGGGCCAGCGGGAACGCGTACCGGCGGTCCACCGCGTCGAGCGGGCCGAGCGCCCCCTCCGAAGCCGCGTCGAGCGCAGCCAGGAACGCCCCGTCGTCGAGCGCGCAGAGCCGTTCCGTGGCGGTTCGGTCCTGGCTCCAGATCACCGCCGAGCAGTGGGCATCCGGCAACGGCAGGAAGGCCAGCGGACCGTGCCTGCCGAAACGTTGCAGCGCCGCATCCCCGTGCGCGCGCTCGGTACGCACCACGGTCGCGAGCGCCGCGTCGAAGTCGCCGCGGTCGAGCAGCTCCACCCCGGCCAGGCGCCGCACTTCGGACTCCGCGCCATCCGCCGCGATCACGAGCCGCCCGAACAGCGTCGCGTCCCCGACCGACACCTGCATCGCGGCAGCCCCCTCGGACAGACCCGACACCGCGCCGCAACGGACATCCACCCCGTCGAGCGCCTCGGCGGCCTGCCAGAGCGCTGCGCTCGTCGCGCCGACTTCGACCACGTGGGCCAGCGCGTCGCATCCGACCGCCGCGCTGTCGAACTCGATGTACCCGGTGCCTTCCTCCTCCCACACCCGCATCCTCCGAATGCGGGCATCGGGCACGTCCACGCCGAGGAACTCCAGGCAGGCCGGCGTCAGGGCCACCGTGCGGACATCGAAGCCGAGCCGGCCACGCGCCTCGGCCGGACGCCGGCGGTCGACGAGGGCCACGCGCCGGCCGGCGCGGCCGAGGGCGAGGGCCGCCGCCGCGCCCACCAGTCCCGCCCCGACGACGATCGCGTCGTACGGCCCGTCAGCCATGCATCAGGCCTCATCCCTCATAAGGGCCTCGATCTCTTCGACCGTCTTCGGTACCGCCGCCGTGAGCACGCGGCTCCCGTCCTCCTCGATCAGCACGTCGTCCTCGATCCGGATGCCGACACCGCGCCAGCGCACCGGCACGTCGGCGGCGGAGTCATCGTCCGGGAAGTAGAGGCCGGGCTCCACGGTGATGGCCATGCCCGGCTCCAGGGTGCGCCACGTCCCTTCGACGCGGTAGTCCCCCACGTCGTGTACGTCGATGCCGAGCCAATGCGACGAGTTGTGCACCGTGAACCGCCGATACGCCTCCGACTCGATCGCTTCCTCGAGACCGGCGTCCAGGAGTCCGAAGTCGATCAGTCCCGCCACCAGGACGCGGGTCGCCGCCTGGTGCGGGGCCAGGAAGTCCGCGCCGGCCACCGCCGCGTCGAGTGCGGCCGTCTGCGCGGCAAGCACCAGTTCGTACAGCTCCCGCTGCGGAGCAGTGAACGTCCCGTTGACGGGGAACGTGCGCGTGAGGTCCGCCGCGTAATGCTCGAACTCGCACCCCGCGTCTATCAGCACGAGGTCGCCGTCGCGCAGCGCGGCGTCGTTGCGCATGTAGTGCATCACGCAGGCGTTGCGGCCGCCGGCCACGATCGAGGGGTACGCCGGGGAACGGGCGCCGCTCGCGAGGAACTCGTGCACCAGTTCCGCCTCGAGTTGCCCCTCGGTCATGCCCGGGGCGCACCGCCGCATGGCCCGACGGTGGGCGCGGACGGTGATCTCCGCCGCCTGCGTCATGAGGCCGCGCTCGGCCGCCGACTTGCGCAGCCGCTGTTCGTGCAGCAGCGACTTCAGCGAGACGAACTCGCCCGGCGGGCTCGCCCCGCTCGCCTCCTTCGCGCGCAACTCGGCCACCCACCCGATCAGGCGGCGGTCGAAGTCCGGGAAGTCGCCCAGCGTCACGTAGACCCGTTCCCGGCCCTCCACGATTCCGGGCAGGATGTCGTCCAGGTCGGCATATGGAAAGGCGTCGTCCAGACCCAGCACCTGCGCCGCCCTTTCCGGTCCCAGGCGCTCGCCGGTGTAGCGCTCGGCCCGGGCGTCCCGGTCACGACAGAACAGGATCGTCTCGCCCTGCGATCGTCCCGGGGCAAGAACCAGTATGCAGTCGGGCTCTTCGAACCCCGTCAGGTAGTAGAAGTCGCTGTCCTGGCGGAAGGGGTATTCGGCGTCGCGGTTGCGGTACTGGACGCGGGCGCTCGGCAGCACCGCGACCGACCCGGCCTCCATCGCGTCCATCAACCGCCGTCGGCGCCCCCGATACTCGTCCCGGGGCACGCCTGGCGGTTGCGCTTCACGAAACATACGCCACGAGAACGAAAAGGACCGGCGGCGGATGTTACAGGAAGGGCTCGGGCCGGGCCGGGTCCGCCGGACCGGACCGCAACGCCACCGCAGGTCACAACCCGCGGGTCACGCCTTCACATGACGGCGAATTCACGCGAAACTACCCGTATCCATGGACGATGTCTGAGGGGCTGGGCCGTTGTCCGATCTCGGGGTACTCGAACAGCGGATCGACGAACTCATCGAGTTGGTCCGCACGTTGAGCACGGAGAACCGGGCGCTCCGGGCCCAGCGCCAGTCCCTGACCGCGGAGCGCGCGAAGCTCCTCGAGCGCAACGAACGCGCGAGCAGCCAGGTCGACTCGATGATCGGACGCCTCAAGGGGCTCGAGGAGGCGTCGTGAGCGACGCGGTCACCGTCTCCGTCCAGATTCTCGGCAAGCCGTTCCAGGTCAGTTGCGGCGTGGACGAGGCAGAGCAGGTGACGGCGGCGGCCCGCCTCCTCGACGCACGCATGAACGAGATCCACGACACGAGGAAGGTGCTGGGTTTCGACCGCATCGCGATCATGGCGGCCCTCAACATCGCCCACGACTACCTGGCGTCGCAGGCCGACGGCACGCGCATCGCCGGCGCCGCCGGCGACAAGGTCGCGGAGCTGACCGACCGGGTCGCCCAGGCGCTCGCCGAAGCTGAGGGCTGACCGGAGCGGCAGCCGCGCCGCCGGCCAACGCTGCCGTTCGGCGTCTTCGTGAAGAGCCCTCAGCCGGGGAAGCTCCCTCGGCCGCTGACGCGTAAGGAAGTGTCGGTGTTCCTCCCTTCGGCGGATGCGTACTTCCATGCAAGACGTGATGAGAATCCGGGCTTGCGTATTCCCGCGATCGGATATTTACTCAGGGTCAGTCTCCTGAGGTGTTCGCCAGTCGGTGTCGTCCTCGAACCGTTGAGAAACCAAAGGGGGCTCCGCTGCGAGAGCGGTGCGCAAGCCCGGTGCGGCCCCCGGCGAAGCCATGGGCGTCGTCAGAGAGGGTCGCTCCGGGAAGCCTTGGGCACTCGCAAGAACCCCCGCTCTGAACCCGAACGGTTCAGGGCAAACCAGGCAGCGGCGCCATCGGGAGACGGACTAGGCGCTTGCGCCGTAGGAGTTTCGCGGCAGCGAAACTCCCAACGCGACCGTCAGGTCGCGCTGGAGCGGGTGGAGGAGGCTGCGGGGCATGGTCCCTCCGGCCTCCGGCCCGCAACCCGGAGACGGTCGTCCGTGTCGCTGCGTCAGACACTGCGCGCCCGGCGGCGCGCGTTACCCGAAGCCGACCAGGCACGCCACGCCCTCCTCGTCTGCCGGCACCTGTTTCGGTCCGCGCTCGTCCTGCACGGTCGCATCTCCGCCTATGCCGCCTTCGACGGCGAACTCGATCTCTGGCCCTTCATCGCGAGGCACCCGCGCATCGCGCTCCCCGTGATCGCGTCCCCGACACGCATGACGTTTCGGCCCTTCCGCATGGGCGACCCCGTGCGGAGGAACCGCTTCGGCATCGTCGAGCCGCTCCCGGGCCGGCCGGTCGGCCCGCTCGCGCTGGCCGCCGTCCTGACGCCGCTGGTGGGGTTCAGCGAAGACGGCGGCCGACTCGGCATGGGCGCGGGCTACTACGACCGCCGCTTCGCCGCGCCGGAGCGGCCCGCCATGATCGGCGTCGCGCACGAACTGCAGCGGGTCGACACCCTGCCCGTGCGCGGGTGGGACGTGCCGCTGGACGCGGTGGTGACCGAGCGCGGCTGGCGGTACTTCACCGGCAGGGGCCGGAGCATGCGGCTGTCGCCGCCAGGGCCGCTTCGCGCATCCGGGTCCGACGGGCTGCTATAGTGACTTCATGGCCGTTCGCAAGATCATCCGCATGGGGCATCCGAACCTGCGGAGGGTCGCCCGGCCGCTGCTCCCCGAAGAACTCGACAGCGACGAACTGCATCGCCTGGTCGGCGACATGATCGATACCCTGCACGACTACGGCGGCATCGGGCTCGCCGCGCCCCAGGTCAACGAGAACGTGCGGCTCGCCATCGTCGAGGTGCCCGGCGGGCCGTCGCGCTACGGCGCGCTCGATCGCACTCCCCTGACGGTCTGCGTCAACCCCGAGATCGAAGTCGTCGATCCGGAGACCGCCGGGTACTGGGAGGGTTGCCTCTCCATACCCGGCTTGCGCGGCTGGGTCGAGCGGCCCCAGCACGTCCGAGTGCGCTTCCTCGACCTGCAGGGGCAGACACACGAGACAGAGGCGCGCGGCTTCCTCGCCACGGTGTTCCAGCACGAGTTCGATCACCTCGACGGGCGCCTCTACGTCGATCACGTCGCCGACCCCACCCGCCTCGCCTTCGAGGACGAGTACGCCCGCTACGTCCTGCCCCACGAAGAAGCCGCGGCGGGCGGCGGATAGCGCCGGCCAGGATGGACGGGGACCGCGCCAAGTCCGCCGCCGCCCGGGCCGCCCGCGACCTGATCGAACCGCAACTCGCTCCCGATGCTGTCGTGGGGGTCGGCACGGGCAGCACGGCGAACCTCTTCATCGACGCGCTCGCCGAGGTACGGCACAAGTTCGACGCGGCGGTCTCCAGTTCGGAGGCCTCCACGGAGCGCCTCCGGGTGCACGGGATCCACGTCCTCGACCTGAACGCCGCCGCCGCGGTGGCCGTCTACGTCGACGGCGCGGACGAGGTGGATCCGTCGAGGGCGCTGATCAAGGGGGGCGGCGGCGCGCTGACCCGCGAGAAGATCGTCGCCGCGACCGCGGAGACCTTCGTCTGCATCGTCGACGACAGCAAGCCGGTGGGCCGCCTGGGCGCGTTCCCGCTGCCGGTCGAGGTGATTCCGATGGCCCGCGGGCTCGTGGCGCGGCGGCTGGCGGGCCTGGGTGGTCAGCCGGTCTACCGCCAGGGGTTCGTCACGGACAACGGCAACGTGATCCTCGACGTGCACGGCCTCTCGATCGTCGATCCCGACGCCCTGGAGCGGGAGATCGACCACATCCCCGGGGTCGTCACGAACGGCATCTTCGCGGCCGAGCGGCCCGAAGTCGTCTTGGTCGGCGGCCCCGGCGGCGTCGAACGCCTGTAACCGGGCGCGGGCTCGATCAGGCGGCCGCTTCCGTCTCCCCGCGGTACTGCCCGAGCGTCGCCGCGCCGTTCAGCCGCGCGCGCAGGGCCAACTGGCGTTGGGCGGAAGCGACGTTGGCGGCATCGCCGTCCCAGGTCCTGAGCGCCGGCTCCTGCAGGGCGCGGCCGTAGGAGAAGCTGAGCCGCCAGGGCAGGTGCCACCCGCCCGCGTTCATGGCGTTCAGGTGTTCCGTCGACTGGACGGCGGTCTGGCCGCCGGAGAGGAACACCACTCCCGGCACGGCCGCCGGCACCGTGTTCCGCAGGCAGGCGACGGTCCGCTCGGCCACCTCCGCGACGGGGGCCTGCCGCGGGCAGTCCTTGCCGGAGAGCACCATGGAAGCCTTCAGGACGGTTCCCTCGAGGTGCACGTCCTGCTCCGCGAGCGCCTCGTACAGCGCCCGGAGCGTCGCACGCGTCGCCGCGTCGCACGCGTCGATGTCGTGCGCTCCGTCCATCAACACCTCCGGCTCCACGATCGGGACCACGCCGGCGTCCTGGCAGATCGACGCATACAGCGCCAGCGAATACATGTTCGCCTCGATGCAGGCGCCGCTCGGCAGCCCGTCACCGATCGTGATGACCGCCCGCCACTTGGCGAATCCCGCGCCGAGGTCCCGGTACTCGACCAGGCGGTCCCGCAGCCCGTCGAGGCCCTGGGTGAACTTCTCGCCCGGGTGCAGCGGCATGTCCAACGTCCCCTTGTCCACCTTGATGCCGGGGATGCTGCCGTTGCCGGCGATGTGCTCCGGGAAGGCCGCCCCGGCGGCCGTCCGCTGCCGGATGGTCTCGTCGAAGAGGATGTAGCCGGACAGGTGTTCCGAGGATCCCTCCGCCGTGATGAGCAGCTCGCGGTACGCCCTGCGGTTCTCCTCGTTCGACTCGACGCCGATGGAGTCGAAACGGCGCTTGCACGTCGGGTGGCTCTCGTCCATCGCGAGAATGCCCCGGCCCGGGGCGACCATCGCGTTCGCCGTCTCTTCCAGTGTCTGCCGGTCCATCTCGGGAGTGCCTCCGCGACGCCGTTTCGTTGGCCGAGCAGTATAGCGTCGCCACGGCGGCGGACAGGGGAACGTAGGGGAGGGGCTTGTCCCCTCCCGTGTCGAATTCACGCACGCACGGGACCGGGCCGGTCCCCTCCCGTCTCCGCGGCTTGCACGATTCCAGCGCGGGCGACCACGAGGGTCGCCCCTACAAGCCCCGTCCCTCCACCAGCATGCGCGCGTACGGCAGCACCTGGGCCTCCCACTGCAGCCGCGCGTGCGCGCAGCCGGCGGTCACGTCGCGGAAGATGCGCTGCAGTTCCCTGCTCTCCTGCAGTTCCGCTCCCCCGGCCGCCTCGAACAGCCGCTGCGTCGCCCGGTTGCAGAGCCGCGCGGCGAAAGCCGTGTCCCGGACGATCCGCGCCGTCACGGCCTCGTCCGGGGTGGGGTCCGCGTCGAGGTCGTCCGCGGCCGCCAGGACCATGGTGCGCGCGGCGTCCACCTCGGCGCTCGCTTCGCCGAGACGCAGGAGCAGGCCTTCCCGCGCGGAGCCTCCGATCTTGCGGGCGAACTCCCGCACCGCCGCCTGGGCACCGCCGACGACCGGTCCGACGATGACCAGGATCAGGAGGGCCATGTACGGGACCATGATGCGGGAGAAGGGCAGCAGCCGTTCCCGCGGCACCTCGACGTTCTCGCAGACCGCATCCTTCGAGCCGGTGCCCCTGAGGCCGATGACATTCCAGCTCTCGTCGTCGATCTCGCACTCCGACTTGCGCAGCACACCCAGGTAGGGCTCGCCCTCCGCCTGCGCGATGCCGAGGAGCAGCCAGTCCGCGTGGTCGCACCCGGAATTGAAGGCCCAGCGGCCGCTGACGACCGCTCCGTCCTCCGTGATGGCCGGCGCGTGGCCCACCGGACCGAGACTCGCGGAGATCAGCGTCCCCGGATCCCGCCACACCTCCCGCTGGACGGATCGCGGATAGCGGCCGACGACGTAGTTGTGCATGCCCCAGACGAAGTTGCACCAGCCCGTCGACATGCAGCCCTCGGCCAGGACGCCGCACACGTCCACGAACTCCCGGATCGTGTATGGGGAACCGTGCTTGAGCATCTGGGGCAGGCCGGCCCCCTGCAGCGCCGCGAGCACCTCCGGATGCAGGCGCCCGAGCCCCTCCGTCGCCGCCGCGCGGCTGCGGGCCAGCGTCGCGACCACCCGGGCCCGCTCACGCAGCGTCGGCGCTTCCGCGGCCTGCATGGGATTCCGGGGCCGCCGGCTACAGTTCGAGCGGCTCGCCCTGGGCGACTCTCTGGGGCTCGTCCCGCCACGCGTCGGACGCGTCGACGTAGAGCTCGATCCCGTTGCCGTCCGGGTCCTCGAAGTACAGCGACAGCGTGACCTCATGGTCCACCGGCTGGGTCCGGACCCCCGCCGCGTCCAGGTGGGCCCTGGCCTCGCGCAGGACCTCGATGTCGTCGCCGATCTTGAAGGCCACGTGGGCCAGCCCCACCGACTTGCGGCCGGGCCGCGGGGCGTCCGCGCCCAGGGCCGCTATGGCAAAGTCGTGGTGGTTGCCCATCGTGAAGAACGTCATGTTCGGCTTCTCCATGCGGGCACAGACCGTCATCCCCAGCACGTCGCGGTAGAAGGCCTCCGCGCGCTCCATGTCGCCGACCTTCAGCACCACGTGACCCAAAGCCTCGATGCGCATGACCCACCCCGGCTTCGCACCCCCAAGACTCTCCGGGAGCTTGCGGCGCATCCCAAGCTGTTGTCAAATCCTCCCGGAGGGCCTCCCGGGAGGGAGCCGCGACATGCCGGACATCAACTTCATCGCGCATCCCCTGACGGGAACGCCGTTCGGCGCCGCCCTGGATCTCGCCATCCTCCTCATGGTCCTGTGCTGGGTGCTCTCCATCGCGACGCGTGACTATTCCTGGGTGGACCGGATCTGGCAGATCTGTCCCCCGGTCTACTGCGTGATCGTCGCGGCCTCCGCGGACTTCGAGTCGACGCGGCTGAACATCATGACGGCGCTGACCGTGCTGTGGGGCGCCCGCCTCACCTTCAACCTGGCGCGCAAGGGCGGCTTCCGCCCGGGCGCCGAGGACCACCGTTGGCCGGTGGTGCGCGAACGGCTAGGGCCCGCGGGTTTCCAGGTCCTCAACGTGGTGTTCGTCGCCGTGGGTCAGATGCTGCTCATCTGGCTCTTCACCGCACCCGTCCACCAGGCCTGGGCTTTCCAGGACACGCCGCTCAACGCCCTCGACGTCGCGGCCGCGGTCCTGTTCGTCGCGTTCGTCGTCGGCGAGACAGTGGCCGACGAGCAGATGTGGCGGTTCCAGCAGGACAAGAAGCGCAAGGTGGAGGCCGGCGAGACGGTGGCGCAACCGTTCATGACCGCGGGACTGTTCCAGTACTGCCGGCACCCCAACTACCTGTGCGAGATGGGGATTTGGGTGGTGTTCTACCTGTTCGCCGTGGCCGCGTCGGGCACGTGGATCCACTGGTCCGGCCTCGGCTTCGTGCTCCTCCTGGCGCTCTTCGCCGGGTCGATCCCGCTCGGCGAGCGCATTTCCGCCCGGCGGTACCCGTCCTACGCCGACTACCAGGCCACCACCCGGTGCCTGGTGCCCCTGCCTCGCCGGAGTGCAAGGGCGCCGGGCTGAGGCCGACGCTGCCGCCCGCCTTCCCTCAGGTCTCGCGGAAGTCCCGGCCGCCCCGGCGCAACAGCGCCAGCCGGCTCTCGAGGTCGTCACGGCCGACGTAGCAGCCCTGCAGGCTCCGGTCGCCGGTCGCCGGGTCGAAGCCGTCCCGCGCGTGCAGGATGCGGCGGTTGTCGAACACCTGGCACTCGCCCGCGCGCAGGCGGAACCGCAACTGCATCGCTTCGCTCGACGCGATCGAAAGCAGCCCGCGGAACGCCCGGTAGAACGCCATCTGCGACTCCGGTTCGATGTCCACCGGGCCGAGCAGCGCCGGATGCAGCCGTGAACCCACGATGTCTCCGTCCTCGTCGACGTCGATGACCGGCGCGCGATTGGCGATGTCCCAGTCCTCCGCGACCGAGGTGAACGTCACGCTACGCGTGCTGAGCAGTTCGAACCCGGCGGCGTCGATGTCGCGCAACGCCTCGGCGCAGGCGATCGAGTCGGCCAGCACGCTGTCTCCGCCGGTGGCGTCGTTGCGCAGGCAGTGCAGGAACTGGATGCCGGGCGGGTGCCGCCGGCTCGGCAGGTCGCTGTGCGGCTGCAGGCGGCCGGCCGTGTAGGCGAGGTTCTCGGCGTTCGCCTTGGAGACGACATCGAAGTGCCTGCCGAAGTGGGACTCCTCGAGGAACCCGACGCGCTCCGCGAGACCGATCACCGTCCCGGGTCTGTCGGGCAGCCCTTCCACCAGCGCGACGCCCCGCGTGTCCACGCACGCGAGGAAGGCGAGCAGCGCCGGGTCGTTGCGCATGACCTCGCCGTACGGAAACCGCGCCAGACCGCCCGCCAGGTCGGCAGCCGTCCAGCCGCGCCGCCGGACCTTGCGCTCGAGACGGGCCGCGCGCTCCGCGCGATGGGCGTCGAGCCACTGCCAGCTGAAGAAGCTCCCGGCGCAGCGTGCCGCGTGTGCCGGCCACTCGAGGTACAGACCCCGGGTGTCCGCCCGCACCGACACCGGCGCGATGTCGAGCGGCATCGCGAGGAAGTCCGCCGTGCGCTCCCAGGCGTCCGGGTGCGTGCAGGCCGGGCAGTGACAGTTCTCGCGGAGCCAGTAGTACAGGTGACGGCTGCGATATCCGCCGGGCCACTCGATCTCAAGACTGTCCGCTCCACGGGCGATCCGCGGTATGTTGGATCCGGATGGGCTTCGATCGCTCACGTGACGACACCTCGCGGCCGCGGGCACGTATGATCCCATGCGAGAGCCCCTTGGAAGCCTCATCCGGCTGGGAGGCGCTATGATCGGCGGCCTGGTGCAATATGCGGGCTAGTGGCGTAGACGCGCGCCGCGCGCGCTTCGAACGGGACGGTTTCCTCGCCCCGGTCGCCATTCTCGACGCGGCCGACGCCCGGCGGCACCGGGCCCGGCTCGAAGCGGCGGAAGCGTCCTTCGGCCCGCTGCACTACCGCGCGAAGGTGTACACGATCCTGACGTCGCCCGTCGAGCTGGCCACGCATCCTCGGGTCCTCGACACCGTCACCGCGCTGATCGGCCCGGACGTCCTGCTCTGGAACGCGACCTACATCGTCAAGGAGCCCGGGACGTCCGCCCACGTGAGCTGGCACCAGGACCTCGCCTACTGGGGCCTCGACGGCGAGGACGAGGTGTCGATGTGGCTCGCGCTCTCCCCCGCCGACGAGGCCAACGGCTGCATGCGCATGGTGCCCGGGAGTCACCGGGCCGGACGCGCCCGTCACCGGGCCACGGGCGACGCGGAGAACGTCCTCTACCAGGGCCAGACCGTCGACGGGGTGGACGAGACGGCGGCCGTGGCGTGCTCGCTCATGCCGGGCGATGCGTCGTTCCACCACGGCTGGACGCTCCACGCCTCGGGCCCCAACCGGAGCGCCGAACGCCGCATCGGCTTCAACGCGCAATACATCGCGACGCACGTCCGCCAGACGCAGCACGCGCGTGACACCGCCATGCTGGTCCACGGCGTCGACCGCTTCCGACACTTCGGCGTGGACGTCCCCGCCTCCGCGGACCTCGACCCAGCAGCCGTCGCCCGGCAGCGCGAACTCGACCGCATGGTCCGCGAGACGATGGGCGCCGACGCCGGGCGGCCCCTCGCCGCCGTCGACCCGTGATCGTCTCCCACCGTCACCGGTTCATCTTCTTCGCGGTCCCGCGCACGGGGACACACGCGATCCGGACGGCCCTGCGCGGCTGTCTCGGTCCCGACGACTGGCAGCAGCAGTCGCTGACCGAGCGGGTGCGCCTGCCGGTTCCCGCGCTCGCGCGCATCGGCCATGGCCACGTCACCCTGCGGCAGCTCCGCGCCTGCCTGCCCGAAGCCATCTGTCG
>JAJDTI010000033.1 GCA_022827245.1 Pseudomonadales bacterium
GGGCACGCGGCGCACCATCGTGTCCCTGGCGATCGCCGTCTGGTCGGCGATGACCGTACTGTGCGGCCTGGCCCAGAACTTCCTCCACATGATGCTGGCGCGGTTCGGCGTGGGCATCGGCGAGGCCGGCTGCGTGCCGCCTTCCCACTCGCTGATCTCCGACTACTTCCCGACGGAACGGCGCGCGACGGCGCTCGGGATCCACACCGCCGGCGCCACGCTCGGCATCGTGGGCGGGCTGGTGCTGGGCGGGTACATCGCCGAGACGTGGGGCTGGCGCTGGGCGTTCTTCGTGCTCGGCGCACCCGGGCTGCTGCTCGCGATCCTGACGCAGCTCACCCTGCGCGAGCCGACCCGGGGCGCGCAGGAAGAGCGGCCCGTGGACCCGGCGCAGCCGCCGCTCGGCGAGGTGCTGCGCTACCTGGCCAGGCGGCGGTCCTACGTCCACCTGGTGATCGTGTTCGCGATGGGCTCGTTCGCGGCGTTCGGCATCCAGATGTGGCTGCCGAGCTTCTATGTCCGGAGCTTCGGCATGTCCACGGCGGAGGTGGGCTTCTACTTCGGCATCGCGTTCGGGCTCGGCTCGGCCATGGGCACCCTCGGCGGGGGCTATGTCGCCGACTGGATGGGCAAGGGGGACATGCGCAAGCCGCTGCTGGTACTCGGCGTGGGCGCATCCGCGATGACGCTGCCGCTGAGCCTGGGCGTGCTGCTCGCGCCGTGGGCCGCGCTGGCACTGTCGCTGAACCTGGTCTCCAGCACCATCGGCGGCCTCGCCAACGGGCCGCTCTTCGCGGCGATCCAGACGGTGGTCGACAACCGGGTGCGGGCCATCGCGGTGGCGATCCTGATGTTCTCGTCCAGCATGGTCGGCGTCGGCCTCGGGCCGCTGTTCGCCGGCATGCTGAGCGACCTGCTCGCGCCCCGCTTCGGGGACGACTCGCTGCGCTACTCGCTGATCATCCTGAGCACGCTCGGCGTGTATCCCATCGTGCACCTATGGCTCGCCGTCCGAGCGCTGCCGCGCGATGCGGAGACCACGGCGCGGGAGGCCGCCGCCGCGGCATCGGCCGGCGTGGGGAGTTAAGGACCCGGCTGCTCGACGACGATACGCGCCCCGCACGCGGTGACGGATCGCGGCTCGTCGCCGTAGAGCACCAGGGCGTAGAGGCCGTCGCGGTCTTCGAGGAAAGTCGCGACCTCCCGCGCGAACGGGCGGTCGGTATCGCTCGGGCTCACGAACTCGACGACGCCGCCCGAGGGCGGCCGGCAGACGAAGCCGCGCACGCCCCGCGAGTGGTCGTCGTACGGCGCGTCGCACACCAGCCCGAAACCCGTTTCGTAAACCCTCCTGGCATGGTCCAGATCCCGCACGGCGACGATGGCGCGCACGATCCCCGAGAGGCCACTGCTTGCGGGAGAGGTCTCGCCCGCGAACGAGTTCACCGGGTAGACCCGGATGAGCACGCCGTGGGTCGAGTTCGGATGCACGTCGCGGCCGCTGGCGCCAGCCATCGTGGGGAGGACGTTCAGGCCGCGCTTCCTGAGGGCGATGGCCTCCTCGTCCGGGTCCGGCGCTTCGAGCATCAGCGCGAACAGGCCCTCGCCGCGCCGTTCGAGAAAGCGGGACAGGCTCTGCGAGAGCGGCGCCCCGGGGTCGGCCGGCGACATCAGTTCGATGTTGCTGCCGCCTTCGGGAACGCACATCGCCAGCTTCGCGCCAAGGCTTTCGACGCTGCCGGGCGTCAGGTCGACGACCGGCATGCCGAGTTCCCTCCGAAAGAACGCGACGGCTGCGTCGAAGTCGTGCATCGCGATGGCGATGCGTGGCATGCCTGTGATCATGTCGGAGTCTCCAGGTAGCTCCCGTTCAAAAACTCCGCCGGCGTCTCAGCCGCAGCCGAGACCCGGCCCTTCCAGGGGCAGCACGAGCCCGTCGCGCATGGGCGGCAGCGGCGCCGGGAAGGAAAACGCCACGCCCGGCGGGACCCACGGGATCTCCAGCCACCGGGACGCCGGCGACGTGAACGCCCACTGCACTGACGCATACAGCGCGGGGCCGAGGCGGAAGTTGTGCGGACAGAGCGCGACGTTGTACAGCTCGGCCAGCGCGCTGACGCGGCGCGCGGCGGTCAGGCCGCCGATCTTGGTGATCTCGGGCTGCAGGTAAGCCAGCGCCCCCGTCGCGAGCAGGCTGTCGAAATCCGCCAGCGCATACTCGTTCTCGCCGGCCGCCAGGTCGCACTCGATGGCGGCGCCCACGCGCGCGATCGCGGCATGGTCCCGCATGGGCCGCACGGGCTCTTCGAACCAGGTGACCCCCAGCTCGCCGAGCCGCGTGCCCACGGCGATCGCCTCCAACGGGTCGAAGTGACCGTTGACGTCGACCATGATCTTCAACGCATCTCCGAACTCGTCGCGCAGCACGGCGACCATGTCCGGGTCGACCTCGTGCAGCTTCACCGCCGTGAACCCCGCCTCCAGGGCCCGCGCCGTCTCGGCCACCAGCCGCTCCCGATTCGCGTAGCGCGGAAAGCTCGCGTACGCGGGAATGCCGTCGCTTACCGGACCGCCCAGCAGCGCCGCGACACCCGCCCCCAGGCGCTTGCCTTTGAGGTCCCACAACGCGAGGTCCACGCCGGACAGGCCCATGGGGAAGATGCCCTGGTCCGCGTACCGGTAGCCCCAGTCCCACAATTCGAACCAGAGACGCTCGATGGCGTCGGGGTCGCGGCCGACCAGCCGCGGCGCGAGCAGGTCATTGACGACGGCGATGACGGGCGACGCCGTCCGGCTCGGCCGGTCCCGGTCGAAAATGCCCCACCACGCCTCCCCCACGCCCTCGAGGCCATCGGAATCGCGCACGCGGGTGATGACGTTGACGAGTGGCTGGTCGTGCAGGAGCTCGGCGGTGACGCTCTCGATTCGCGGCATGGCACTCCCGCGGCTGGCGATGGTTGATGTCGAGACTCGGTGGAGCAGACGAGATCATACTTCGGCTCGTACTTGGGTGCCAAGTCGTAACCTATTGTTTAATTTATAAGATTTCGGAGCAAACGCCGTCTCCATCCCAGACTGGCACTCCCCAGAGCACGCGAGGAGGAGGAACGACCCGCTTGAAACGTATCCCGTCCGTAACGACAAGCGAGATGGTGCTGCGCGGCGCGGTCCTCAAGCACCTGCACCAGTAGTTTTCGGCGCAGCCTGGAGCGCGTCGACACCGGTCAGGTGCTTTGGACCAACGCGATCAGTTGGCGACGCGTGTCGGATCGCCAACGGGCAACGCGCTGCGACGGTGCCCATCAGCCGGCGCTCGCGTAAGATACAGGTGGTGCAACGACACTCTCGAAGGTGGTCCCTCATGTCGCGAAGGGAGAGCGTCGAACGACGGCGGGTAGCTCACCGCCTGCTCGCGCAGCGTCGCAAAAGGGGTACAGCCGGGGATCTGACTCCATCCGGGGCCGGCGGGTCTGTCGATGTCGTTACCAAAGCCGACCGCGAGTACCTCGCGCGGTTGGCCGAGGGCAACACCGCCGCGCGCGTCGGTGACCGGCCCGCCGGTAGCCTCGCCGTCGCGCTCGAGAGGATGGGCACGATCGAGCGCGCCATGGGCATCGATGCCCGGGCAACCGCACTCGAGCATTGGACGGACCGTGAATCGCACATGTCCTTCCTCGCGGCGGTGAAGCGGAAGAAGGCCGCAGCAGGGACCGGTGCGGGGATTGAGCGGGCCCCTTGAGCGGTCCGTGCAGCCCGGTGCTCGCGGCCCTGAGGGCGGTCGCGAAGCTGCTGGCGGAACACGATGTCGACTGGGCGGTGTTGGGGGCGTTGGCGGCGAACGTCTATCGGGCCGCCCCACGCACGACGTTCGACGTTGACTTGCTGGTGGCCGTGGGCCACGCCGGGATGAACGCCGTCGCGGAGTCCGCAGAACGTGAAGGATGGGAGATTCGCCATCTGCACCCCGAAGGCTCGCTGTTGCGCATCGCGCACGACGAACACGGAGCGGCGGACCTGCTCGCTGTGGAAATGGACTACCAATACAAGGCGTTGAGCCGTGCCCGTACCGAAACCCTCGGCGACGACATTCCGGCGCGTGTGTTGGCAGTCGAGGACGTGATCATCCACAAGCTGATCGCCAACAGGGCCCAGGACGATGCCGACATCGCCGCTATCCTGGAGGCGCAAGAGCCGATGGACGTCAGGTACCTGGAGTACTGGACGCAGGTATGGGATGTGGGCGACAGGTTTGCTGCCATCCTTGAGAGACATCGGTTGGCGCCACCGAAGCCGCAGCATGGGTCCCGACGTGCGCCTCCGGCCCCGCACCCGCCCGGTCCCGATGCTGACGGCGGCAATTGATCGTGGCGCGTCGGGGACCACGCTCATCAACCGCACTACACCGTCTGGGTAGACTCAGTTGCAGGAGCCAGCGGAACGCGGCGACACGCTCCGCGACCTCCCAACAACACCGCCCCCCATCACGAATCGATTGGGGGACCAATCGGGGGACCTGGCGAACCAGTCAGTAAAAGTCTAGTAAAAGCAATAGGTTGCGAGGAAGTTTGGCGGAGCGGACGAACTCCACATATGGAAAGTAAGTTGAAGCAGACCAGTGCAGTTTTTTCCACATAACCTACTGATTTAACTCTCTAAACACCTCCTGTCCCGCGCCTACCGGCGCACCCCAATGCAAACCAGTCGACGTTTCTAAGTGCTAGGTATTATAATGAACGAGATTCGCGCAACAAAGTGCTAGCTCACGAACTAGCCCACCAGATTCCACCTTGCAGCACCTTCGACTCACCGCCGCTTTCGTAGCCACCGTCAAGCCCACCCGTAGCACCAAAACCTACGGCGATGGCCGCGGCGGATACGGCTTGACCCTGTCCGTCCGGCCAACCGGATCCAAACAGTGGTATCAACGCGTCTACGTCAACCGCCGACCCGTCAATCTCGGCCTTGGCGGCTACCCTACTGTCTCCCTTGCAGATGCGCGACGCAAGGCCCTCGCCAACGCGCGCCTCGTGCGCGCCGGCCAGGATCCAAGGCGCGAACCCGGCAGCGCCCCGACCGTCAACGAAATGCTCGACGCCGTCATCGAGCGCGATGCCGCCACCTGGCGCGATCCCGAACGCACAGCCCGCGAGTGGCGAAGCGCTCTACATACCCACGCGAGCTCTTTGATGGACAAGCGGGTCGACGAGGTAACCAGCGCCGACTGCGTCGAAGCCCTCTCCGTCCTTTGGCACACCAAACGCGAGACAGGACTGCGCGTCAGACACCGCCTTTCCGCGGTGTTCAAGTTCGCCCTCGCAAAGGGCCACCGCACCGACAATCCCATCGACGCGGCGAAAGCGGCCCTACCCAATCGCCGCGGCGACGCCCAACGCAAGCAACGCCACCCGTCGCTCCCCTGCCAAGAGGTCGCCAAGGCCCTCGCCGCCGTCGACGCCGCCGACATCTGGACCGGCACGAAGCTCGCGTTCCGCTTCCTCGTCCTCACCGCGACGCGCAGCGGCGAGGTGCGCGGCGCCACCTGGCCCGAGATCGACCTCGACAACGCGCTATGGACCATTCCGGGCCCGCGCATGAAGGCTGGGACGGAGCACCGTGTACCGCTCAGCACCTCCGCCATCGCCGTTCTGGACTCGGCGAGGCGACTCCCCACGAACCAGTTGCTCTTCCCCACCGTCAGGGGCAAACGGATGATGGACAATCCGATCAGTAAAGCCCTCCGGGATCTCCGCATCGGCGCCGTCCCGCATGGCTTCCGATCTTCCTTCCGCGACTGGGCGGCCGAACGGACGTCAGCCCCCACTGCCGTCGTGGAGGCCGCGCTCGCCCACCGCGTCGCCAACAAGGTCGAAGCCGCCTACTTCCGCACCGACCTCCTCGAGAAGCGACGCCAACTCATGCAGCAGTGGGCCGACTTCCTCCAGCGGCCGGATTCGCCGACCTAGCGCCATGCCGCTCAAGCTTACCGAAACGTTCGTCCAACGGGTCAAGCCCGACTCCCGCGCTAGAACCTACGGCGATGGCCGCGGCGGGCATGGCTTGACGCTCCACGTCCAGGCCAACGGCGCCAAGTGGTGGTACCAGCGACTCCGCATCAACGGCCACCCCGCCAACGTCGGTCTTGGCGGCTATCCCCTCGTCACTCTCCCCGAAGCCCGCCACGCCGCCCTGCACAATGCGCACATCGCCCAGGCGGGCGGCGATCCAAGGCCGAGCAAGCGCCCCGTTCCCACCGTCGCCGACATTCTCACCGCCGTCATCAACAGGGACTCGCCCACGTGGCGCCATCCCGACCGCACGGCAGCGAACTGGCGCAACGTCCTCAGGAGACACGCCAGCGACATCCTCGAACTTCGCGTGGACGAGGTCACCAGCGCCGACTGCATCGCGGCACTCGCCCCGCTGTGGAACACGAAGCGCGAAACCGGCCGCAAGGCTAAACGGCGGCTCTCCGCAATCTTCAAACTCGCCGTCGCGGAGGGCCACCGCACGGACAATCCCATCGACCAGGCCAGCGCAGCCCTTCCCAACCGACGCGGCGAGCAGCAGCGCGTCCGCCGCCAGCCCGCGCTTCCCTACGACCAGGTCGCCGACGCCCTGGCGACCGTTGCCGCCACGAACGCCTGGCTCGGAACCAAGCTCGCGTTCCGTTTTCTCGTGCTGACAGCCTCCCGCAGCGGCGAGGTGCGCGGCGCCACCTGGGCCGAGGTCGACACGGACCGCGCCCTCTGGACGATCCCGCCCACCCGAATGAAAGCCGGCGACCAACACAGGGTCCCGCTCAGCGACGCCGCCCTCGCGGTCCTGGCCGAGGCGCAGGAGATCGCCGACGACAGTGGCCTGCTGTTCCCGAGCGCGCGGGGCAAGCCCATGAGCGACGTCACCCTGAGCAAGCTGCTCCGCGAGAACCACGTACCGGCAGTGCCGCACGGATTTCGGTCCTCGTTCCGCAACTGGGCCGCCGAGCAGACCTCGTTCCCGCGCGCCGTCATGGAAGCCGCACTCGCGCATCGCGTCGCCGATGAGGTGGAAGCCGCCTATTTCCGCACCGACCTCCTCGAGAAGCGCCGCGACCTGATGCGGCAGTGGGCGGACTACGTGCTGACGACTCCCAGTTTCAGCGAGACCAACTGATCTCCCTCCTCCTGTACGCCCACCGCAGTCACACTATCCTCGGCCTCCCAACCTCACCCATTATTGGACGTCCTGCCGACCCGTCCTCCAGATCGCCCCAGCCGCGCTATCGCTACGAGGCATCCGCACGCCCCACGGATACGGCGGGTCAATGCCCTGCTCATACTGATACACCACCACCTCCGGCAGATTTCTTCTGTCGTACAGTTGGCCGAAGCGGAAGACCACACTGTTCGGTGCCGCGAGGAACAAGTGAACACGTTTGACCCTGCGGTTTCCCAGCGCCACAACCGTCTTGAGAAAGGCCCTGCCAAGCTCTGCTTGCTTCTCCGCCGACCAATGACTATCCGGCGTACCGCCCGGGAGCGTGAGTTTCACCATCGGAAGATCCCCCACGGTAGACTTTACGGTGTCCAACCCTACGCGGTAAGAGACCGACACGACCAATGCCGCCTCCCGAACGCCATCTCCAACGGCCTCAACCCCTCGCTGCACGAACCGCCCCCCGTCGTCACCCTCGTCCAGCTCTCGCCAACAACCTGCGTGCCTGTCCCAATCCAGGACCTCAACCCGTCCCTCGTCGTCCAAGAGCATCCCAGTCAGAAACGTCAACGGCATCGGCGCCAATCCACCATACACTATGACCGAGTCACCCCGCCCCGCCCCGGTCTCGAGCTGGGTCAGCTGCGACGGCAAACCTGCAATCCTATCCAACGCCGCCTGCGGCGCCACGATTACACCATCCGCAACCCCCTGCCTCAGGTCCACCGGCACCGCTATGCGTTGTCCCTTCAACCGTCTTGGCACCGCCGCTTCCAACGGCCTACCGCTCCAATCGCGCAATCCCCGCACTTCGACAACAATTACCCGCCGACGTCGGCCTTGACGCCACTCCGAGATCAGCGACAGCCCGCCCCCTCCAACCAGGCATGCCCCCACAATCAACGCTGACACCAGTACAGGCGTCGGCAGATCGCCTTCACCCAACCCGAACCGGACCTGCTGGTCCCCGAACGAAATCCAGCCGCTCATCGCCCAACCGGTCAACACAAGTCCGATCAGAACGCATCCGTATTTGATCAGCGACAGCCCTATGGGTCGCGCACGCAGCCAGTCGATCCACTTCTCGCCAAAACGCGTCAGCTGGCCGACAGCTTTGTTCTCTTCTCCCATAGCCAACCATTCACCTCGTCAGACCACGCTCCCGCAACCGGCCCTGTCCCATCCACGGCCACGCTCCCCGACAGACCACCCGACTGACTCCGACCACCACCTTCAAAACTGCAGCCAGCCATCCCGCCCAAGCCACCACTACGTCAACCTGCCTCACCGCTCACCTTTAACGCCTTAAATCCGCGTCCGCTGCGTACAAATATCCGCGTTCGCTCGGTCCCAACTACGACGAAGACCAGCGGTCGACCGGGATTCTCCCGGTGGCATGCCCTCCAGTCTCGTATGTCCACCATAGACGGTGTCGGCGAGCGCTCCGGGTGCGTATGCCATGTCCCTAGGTAGATGCGCTTTCTCCCCGACCGGTCGAACATCCGCCGAACGGTCCGCTCATGACCGCGATCCAACAACTGGAACCCGTGCCGCCAACGTCGGTCCATCCGCTTCGGCGTCGTCACCGCCTCGATCCAGACCACCTGTTTGTCAATCGACGTTGTGCCCATCAGCACGCCGAACGACTCGGCCGATTCACCAACCTGACGGTGATCGTCCCAAACTCTGACCACCGACTCGCACACCCAGACGCCGCGCCCGAAGCCTTTGAAGTATCGTTTGCTGTCAGCCACCACAATGGCCGCAGTTCTCATCCCGCAGCGGCAGCAACCGCAAAGACTCGTTGAAATGTCGAAACCGGTACGTCGTCCGCAGACACGCCTGCTCCGCCGCTGCCACACGTCCCTTCCAACTCACCCGCGAAGACTCGCGAACCTCGCCGGAAAGAAACGCCACCGCCAAGTCGGCCGCCATCGCCGCCGTTTGCCGTGCCGCAATCCCGCTGAACGGCAGAAACTGCGCTCCGCAACCACCATGATTCCGCATCGTGATCTGATCTTCAGCAAGGAAGTTCAGGTTGGACGCGAGTCCAGGTTCGAGCGTGTTGGGATTCACGTACGCGCAGTGCCAACACCCTGGCGAACCCGGTACCGCCAAGATCGCGTGTCCCCCAACGCCGTAGCCCTCGAGCCAGCAATTCACTGTCGGGACGTCCACTTCTTCCTCTAGGCAAAACTCCGCGAATGCACGCTCCACGGTCGGCGACCCGATAGCGATGACTACCAGATCGAAACCGCGCAACACCTCCCTATCCCGTAGCTTCTCCAGCCGCTTGTCCCAAGGCTTCACCTCAGCCCACGGGTGCTTCAGCCCCAGTTCCTCCGCTACCGCCTTACACTTCAGCATGCCGACGTGACTTAACGACAGCGTATGTCGGTACAGGTTTTCCTCCGACATCTCATCTGGGTCCGAAATCGTCACCCGTCCCACGCCCGCCGACGTCAACGAATACGCGACTTCGCTACCAACCGACCCGCACCCCACCAACAACACTGACTTCCCACCGAGATCCAGAGACCCGCCGCCCCGGGGAACGAGCGATCCCCGGGACAGCGACCTGACCCTAAACGGGGTTACCCTCCATCCCCCTTCCCGGGCCTCGACCTCCGATGCCGGCAGCGGCGCCCTCGTTCGCGACCGCCAATGAAGCGCAAACAGGGCGACACCGCCCGGGATCTCCGCACAAAACACGACCCAATAGTCTGAGCTCTTCTTGCGGTACAGTCGCCGCAGCGCCCTGCGACCGGCCGAGTCAACATCCGCGATCGTGTCGAAGTACCACCCCGGCACCGACTCAATCAACGCGGGCGGCGGCTTTACTCGATCTAGGCGCAGCCCGACGCCCTTGCCCGCCGTCGGCCGTCGATCCCAGTCCAACCACCTCCGTGCGGCTGCGAACCGCCCATCCGTCGCCGAACCTGCCGCCAATAGTAGAGGTTTCGACCGTGGGCTCTCTTCCCCATCACGACGAAACGGCTTGACCTGCAACTCTTCCGTCGTCGTCCCATCCCACGCCGCATACAGTTCTCGTACACCCTTCCTGCCACCGCAAAGCAAATCCCAGTGCGCCCCGAACTCCCGCAACAGCTCATTCCGGTTGTACGCGGGATCCTCGATCAGCTTGGTCAGCAGCCGCTCGTGTTCCTCGACTGTTTCCCGATACACGAACTCCGGCCGATCCCGATTGACCGACGTCGACTCGGCGTCACCGATGCAGACTTCACCGCCATCGCGCTCCCCAATGGACAGCACATGCGCCAGCCGACCGAATCCGTGACCGTCCGCTAGATCGAAGCGAGGCACACGCAGCAGTTCATCGCGGAACTCGTGCACCAACACCAAGGGTCGCCCTGCAGCTTGCAGGGTAATGGTCAGCTCGTTCCCGTTCCCGCCCAACGCCGCGTCATAACCGGCGTCCAGCAAACTCCTACAAATGCTGTCCGCATTCATGCACCCTGCGACGTCCTTACGATTCCCGGCGTCGCATAGGTCGCCTTCTTGGCCTTGGAACCTCCCTTAGGCGGTTCTGGTATCTCGAAGTCGTCGCCGAACAGCTTGTGCAGGATCTCGCACTGCTTCCGCTCGTCGTCCTCGGCCGCAACCTTGTCCAGCTGTTCCACCAGCCGCTTCAGTTTGTTGTGGAGCTGCGTACCCGTCTCCAAGCTGGATCCGTCGAAGATGTCCCGAAACGGCTCCTTGGGAAGCTTCACGCTGACCCGGAATCGGCCCTCCTCCTCTTCAACGAAGTAGCCGCCGTTCAGCACGGCTTCGACCGTGTCGCGCAACGCCACCAAGTCCTGCCGAGCCCCTTCCGTGCTGAAAGACGGCACATACCGCTCCTTCAACATCACCGTCAACCCTATCGAGAAAACCTTCGCCCGCACCGCGTCGCTGAACTGCACGTCCCGCCAGCGCTTGCTGTAACGCACTAGCCGGCGGAACTGGCTCCGTTTCTCCTCCGCGTCGTCGCCATAGTCGCTGTCGTCGTTGATCCACTCGATCAGCCCAAGAGGGTCGCAGGCCGACCACTCTCGGTTGTTTTCGTCCGAGTTCTTCTTTCCGACCGCGAGGTAGTGCTGATCGCCGTCACGCTTGTAGATGATCAAGTCGATGTGCACGTCGTCGCTCGCGTAGTCCGCTGTCACGCACGGCTTCTTGATCTTCGCATTCTTGAAACCCCGCCCTTCAAGGACATCAAGCGCCTTCTGCTTGGGAATCACCGGATTCTCGGGCGCGGCGTCTTCGTCGATCACCAGCGCTCGGTCAATGTCGTAGTCGCCGTTAACCGGCTTGACGCCGGTATGCGTCTTCAGCGATCCCTGGATGAAGTCCGTGACGAGCGGATATCCGGCTTCCTTGAAGGCGTCTCTCACCTCCGCCTTGATGCTGTCGTCCCGCTCCCGAGCCGCCTTATAGGCGTCGTCCTCTCGACCGAGCTTGATCTTCTCGTGAAACTTGTCGACGTGAGTCTGAATCCCCATGGGTCCTCCCTGGCTCCGTTCTTCTTTCTCGCGCGCCCACTCACCGTCTCGACCAGCCGCCGCCCGCGAGAGCGGGCTCACCGAGCAGTCCACCTACCTGACGCTGGGCGCTGGACCCCACTGAAGGCGACCGGCCGGCACCCGGTTTGCAGCACCAGCCTTCACCCTTTTCGCTGACGGTTCTTTCGTAGCTTCTATCTGTGGGCCTTTCCCGTCTTTTCAACCCCTCCGCCTTCGTCGCTCTACTCCATCATCGGCTCAACACCACCACCGCGTTTGCCACGGCCTATGCCCCACCCGCGCGTCAACTTCGACCCCGTAGGCTCCCTCTCCTACGTCGACACGACGCCGTTTGACACCTCGCCCCCACGGGGGGACACATCTACTACGCAACGCCGCCCGCATCCGACGGATCCGACCCGCTTCCACCGATGGCATGCACCACTGCCAGCTCCCATCCGTGGGGCTGCACCCGCAACACCTCCGCTACCGCCGCACACCGCCAGCGGTCCCACTCGAGCCCGCTGGCGCGGGCGGCCGACCAGATGCAACCCTCCAACCACGCCCGGTCCGAATCCCTGGCGTCCTCCGGCGTCAGCGTGGCCGCCAGCCGCCTCCCGAGACGAATCCCCGCAGCCGTTTCCGTTTCCGCCGCGAGCACCGCTTCCACCTGTTCCGCCAGTTCCGCCTGTTGCGCCGGCGACTGTTCGTGGGCGCGGACCTTGACGGACCAGTTGCCGGCTTCGTCCCGGTCGATCCTGGCCGCCACCACGCCGCTCCCCGCGCGACCCTTCCAACGCACGAACACCGGCTCGCGGCGCGCGGGGCGGTCGGCTTCGGCGAACAGGCGCTGGTAGAGTCCGTCGGCGGCCACGTCCCCGGGGTCCAGACGCTCGGCGCGAGGAATGGCCTTCGGGCGGCGCGTCTCGTCGGCACACGCCGCCGCGAGGCGGTCCGCGGCCCTGCCGGCGAACTCGTGCATCACGGGACGCACCAGGCGCTCGATCCACGCCTCGCCTAACAACACCGACGCGGTCTTGAGCGCGCGGGACACCCAGGCTCGGTGGCAGCCGAGTTCCTCCGCCAGCGCCGACTGGCTCTCAAACACGCCCGCGTCGAGCATCGCCCTCCACTGCAGCGCGTTCTCGAGATAGGAGACGCCTGCAGTCCATTCGTTCTCGCCGTGCATCAGCGCAGCGCACTGGCTGTCCGCGAACGCCGCTTCCCGCACCTCGGCCCGCCACGGCACCCCGGCGCGGCGGCACGCCTCGAGACGGCGCACCCCGAAAATCACCTCGACCTTGTGGCCATCCCCCGCTGGCAGCCTGCGCGCGAGTCCGAGCTGCTGCTGGCCGTCGCGCCGGATCGACGCCGCGAGCGCATCCAGCGACGCGTCGTCCATCCCGGACCCGGCCCGGTTGTGGAACCGCCACGGGCGCACATCCGACGGCTCGAACGCCTCGACGTGCACCACCTCCGTCGCGCCGCCCGAGCGGTCGAGGGGCTGCAGCGCCGGCGGCAGCGACCGGGTCCCGTCCGTCACCGCACCGTCGCGCTCCATGAACAGCGACGCGCCGGACGTATCCCGTCGGCCCTTCCGCCTGCGTCCCGCCCCCAGCGGCTTGCCGCCCCGGTCGCCGTCAGCCATCCGCCTCCTCCCACGCCCGCACGATCTCGCCCTCGATCTCCGCCAGCGCCGGCAGCAGCCAGCCGAGAATCCGCCGGTCCGGACGCTCGGCGCCGCTCAGCAGCGTGCCGCCGAGCGCAGCGCGCTCCGGAATTGCGCCGGTCGCGAACAGCGGAGCCCGCGCGAGGTAGTCCCCGAGCCGCTCGCGCATCAGTTCCAGCGTCTCCATCTGCCGTCGCTTGGTCCGGTCCACGCGGCTCGCGATCAGCCGCACGAACGCGTAGCCGCGCTCTCCCAGCCGCCCGCGCACGTCTCCGGCCATCCGCAGGTACTGCTCGGCGCTCGCAAGGTCCAACGCCGTCGGCGGCACCGGCACGACCACGCCCGTCGCCGCCACCATGATCGCCACCGACAGCATCGACAGCGCCGGGGCCGAGTCCAGCACGACCACGTCGTAGGCAGCCTCCACCGTCGCGACGCCACGCGCCAGCAAGCCGTACACGCCCGCCACCTGCTCGGGGCGCGACGCGGTCAGCGTCATGCGGAAGAGCTCGAGGTCCACCGCCTGCAGGCCGATGCACGCGGGGACCAGATCGACGCCCTCGAATGCCGTCTCGCGGACCGCGTAGTCGAGCGCCTTTTCGCGCCCGAGCACGTACGGCACGAGCGTGTCGTCCTCCGCGAAGTCGAGATCCGGCACATGCCCGAAGCTCGCCGTCGCGCTCGCCTGGGGATCGCAGTCCACGAGCAGCACCCGGTAGCCCTCCCGCGCGAGGTACTGCGCCAAGTGCACCGCGAGCGTGCTCTTGCCGACGCCGCCCTTGAACGCCTGCACCGCAACCCGGGCCGTAGGCGCGTCCCCTCGGCCGCGGCGTTGCGCGAGCGCGTCGCGCAGCGCGTTCATCTCCCGGAGACTCAAGCGCGCCGGCCCGCGACCAGCCAGCGACGCCCCCGTTTCGACGGCCAACTCCCGAACGCGGGATCGTTCCGTTCCCAGCGCGGCGGCGGCCTCCGCCATCCCGAAAGGCAGGCCGGTCCCGTCACCGGCCTCCCGCCCGGCTTCGCCGTCCGCGAGCGACTCCAGGAGCCCGCCGACGGCGTCCGCCAGCGCCTCGAGGTCGTCCGCGACCACGCCGACGCCGCGGCTACCGTTACCGACCCGGCCCGTCTCCACCGCCTCCGTGTCCGAACCTTCGACCCATGTCCCCATTGTCGCCCATTCCTCCCGCCGGCGCAGGTCGCGGGCCTCCCGCCGCCGCTCTCCCAAGTGCCCGCGAGACGCCTTTCGCGCTTTCTTGCGCTACGATGGACACACCCATGCGGCAGGCACCCAAACCCACTGATCGGCGACACCGACGACTCGAACAAACAGCCCCCAGCAGCGAGACCGCGCGGTTCCTGCGCAACCTCACGTCGCTTCCCGACGCCGAGTTCGCGGCCACCTACTCGCCCGCCATCCACGCCGTGCTCGCCCGCTACGCCGACCTTCCGAATCCGGCGGCGGCCAGGCGCGAGCTGCTCCTTGCGCTCAAGGCCGCCCTCAAGCGGCGGCGCGCGTTCATCCTGCCGCGCTTCACCCAGGCCGAGGACAGTTGGCGCATCCGCGAGTGCGCCACCTACGCCGTCGCCGTCGCCGTCCTCGTCGAGCATGCGGCCGCAACGCTCGCGCCCGATCGCAACGCGCAACCGACCGATCCCGACGAGTGGACGCGGCTCCTCGCGGACCCGGACGCCGATCCGGACGCCGGCTCGCGCGCCGCGCTCTTTCACGCCATCGTGCCGACGCGCGGCCGCCGCTGGCTCGCCCGCGAGCCCTTGGTGCGGACCCTGGTCGCCAACTACTTCACCGACACCGCCCCGAACGAACTCCGCGACATCGTCGGCCCGGTCGTCGAGGGATTCGGCCAAGAGCGCCAGGCGCTATCGTCCCCCGACAACGACGACTCCCGGGCCTCCTCCGCCGGTGCCCCCGAGCAGCCCTCCAATTCACAACCGCCGCCGCACCGGCCGCGGCTCCTCAAGCGCGCGCTCGCATGGGCTCGCGGCGCTTTCGGCGGAAACCGAGGACCAAGCGCCTACCGCCCCCCGCTCCGCAAGGAACCCGTCGTCACGCACGCCGCACTTCCAGAGCACAACTCCTCGGGCGACGACGCGGCAGCGCCGGAACCCGCGCCCCACACTCCCTCCTTTTCCCACCCGCCACCAATGCTGGTCGCCGCGCCGTCCTCGCCACCCCCAAAAGCCGCCGCCGAGAGCCAAGTCCGGAGCCTTCGCACACCAAAGGCGCCGCCACAACGCTCCCCGGGCGGGCAGGTCGCCGACCTCCTTGATGGCCTCCCCGCCGCGCCCGAGACTCCACCCCCGCTCTCGGCGCGACCGCGCGACATCGGCGACCACGGCGCTTCCTCGACGCGCATCGGCCACACCGCGGACTACGCGCGCGGCCTCATGGTCGAGAACGCCTTGCGCCCAACCTCCCAAACCAAGTCCTTCGTACTCCCGGGTCCCGCACCCGGGACCACCCGGCAACCGCTCGACATCGACGCGCTGTTCCCCCCGATAGCGGATCCCAGGCGCGTGCCCTTCGACGCTATCGCCGCCTGGATCGCCTTCCGCGACCAGCTCGTCGAGGCTCTCCGGTCCGGCGCGCAGAGCGCGAACGGAGAGCGCTCCCTCGTCCACCTCCTCGACGTCGGCGTCTTCCTCGTCTGGCCCCACATCGTCCTGCCGTTCGCCGACGAAATCCGTCTCCCTCCGCAGGCGATCAAGGCCGCCATGCGCACCGCCGGCGTCCTCGCCATCAACCGCGCCGACCGACAGGACGACCGGCACACCTTTCCCGCCTTGACCGGCGATCCGTCAGTCACCTGCCGCGGCGTCGTCACGCTGCCCGAGTACCTCTGGCCGGGTGCCTCCGGCCGCCCCGTCGAGACCTCTACTTTCGTCCGTCCGCCCGCCATCTACGGGCAACGCCACCGCCGTCCGCACTGACCCTGCGCCGGTCCGCGCGGGGCTGCGCCGCCGTGCGCACGTTGGCCGCGGAAACCTAAAACGCTATGATTTTCAGCGGGTTATTGAACAGGCGCAAGCCACCTTGCGGACGCCCGAGTGACCACCCACAGACCCCTCGACCTACCGCCGGACGCCGTCGACGACGACGGCAACGAGATCTTCGAGTCGAACCACGGGGTCCGCTTCTTATCCTCCCCGGAAGCCAAGTTCGCCAACGTGCCGGCGCCCACGCCCGAGGAAATCGAGCGGGACTTCCGCAACGTCACGCCCGCACCCGACGCGCGCGTGTTCATGCTTCGCACCATGCAGGCCAGGCAACTCTGGCTCGGCCGCCTGCCGCCAACCCGTCCGGGCGACGGCGTGCGCATTCCCGGGATCTCGTTCGCGCACTTCATTCTCACCGGCCTGCTGCGGCGCCGTGCCGGCACGCTCGACGTCTGTCTCGACAACCTCACCCGCCACGCCGACGCGACCGTGCGCGGCATCAACGGCTGGCGCCGCAAGAACGACCGCTGGGTGCACCGCGCGATCCCGGACGGCGCGAAGCCCCTCAGCGATCCCGCCACCACCGCGCGCTTCTTCCTCGAGACCCAGTTTCCAGCGCTGATGAAGCTCGGCACCGCGATCGCGCACTTCGACAGCGTCTTCGCCGAGGTCGCCGCCGCCACCGAGATCGCCAAGGACGTGCGCGTGTGGAACCCCAACCTGAGGTACTACCGCGTCCACTTCGGCGCGTTACGCTCGATCCTGTACGCCGTGCAGGCGTCCCGGAAGCTCGACCTGCCGCGTCCGGCCGATGCGCCGCAACGGTTCGATCTGTTGGATCCCGGGCCGCTGCCGGGCCGAAAGGCGACCAACGCCTCCGACCCCGCTCCGGCGCCGACGCCCGAATGACCGTGCCCGTCGTCAGCAAAACCACTGTGCGCCTGTACCCGCCCGACGTTGCGCTCATCGACGCGTGGGCCGCCGCCAATCCCGATCCGGACACCGGCCTCACTCCCAGCCGGCCCACGGCAATGCGGCGCATGATTCGGACGATATGCCGTACCTCGCCCGACGCCTCGGACAGCGACCAGGATCGACCTGCGTCCCGCAAGGATCTCCACCTAGCCGTCACTGCCATCCTCGACCGATTGCCTCCCCAAGAAGGCGGGACTTAGCCAACCTCGAAAGGCGCAGCAAAGTGCCCGGTCGCGCCGCCCGTGCTATGGTTATCCAAACAGGTTCAAGAGCACTCCGGGCCGTGACGAAGGAAACTCTTCTCGCCCACATTCAGGCGCGCATTGGTTGCCTCCATCCAAAGGGTGGCGAGCCGACCGCCGTCGACGCCTGGCTCTCCAACCCGGGCGAACCCGTCGATCTTGCCGCCTTCGGCGTGGGCGAACCACCGCACGAATTCGACTTCGCCGCTTGGTGCGCGACCCCAAACCCTGCCTTTGCCGGCCGTACGCCGCAACAGGTCATCGACGACGGCACGGAAACCGAGCGCGACCAGCTCGCCGACGCCGTCGACGCCATCGCCGCCCTATTGGACGGCGCCTTCTCTTGAACCCGGCCGACGCGCACCGGCTACCCATCACGCCGCTCCCGAGTCGAACCTGGTACCGAGCCGTCGACCCGGCGTTCGCCAGTGCCGCACCGCGTCCAAGCATCGGCATCACCCGTTTCAACGACGGGCCTTCAGGCTCTTCCGGCTACCGCCTGCTTTGCTTCGCGCCCGACCCCGTCACGGCGCTTTACGAAGTCGAAGCCCTGCTTGGATCCGTCTTCTCGTTCGCGGTCCCCAACCCGTTTCGCGGTGTGGTCGTAACTCGCCACACCGTTCCTCCACTCGACGTGGTCGACCTCGGCGATCCAGCCAACCGCAGCCTTGTGGGCACCACCCGTCAGGAGCTCACCGGCGACTGGCGCGCCTACCGCCAACCCCGGGCCGCTCCCGCCCCTGTACCCTTCCCAGTGCTCCGTGCCGAAGGCGCGGAGCGGCAGAACTGCCGGGAGCTACCTACCGCCCCTAGTGCCGAGAGCACCTGCGTAGGACCTGTGCCCCGGCAGTTCCGCCACGATGGATGCCCAGTGAACAGTTAGCGCTACGAGCGCCGGTACAGGGACAGGCAGGCATCGTGGCACGCCAGGGCCCCGGCTGACAACCGGGACGAGGAAGGGACTGCGGGAGGCGGGATGATGTCGGAACTGACTTGGTACGTGGGTGTGGACTGGGGGTCGCGCGAGCACCAGGCGTGCGTGCTCGACGGCGCTGGCGAGGTATGTGGCGAGCGCGCGTTCGCGCACGGCGGTCCGGGGCTTTGTGCGATGGGATCGTGGATCCTCGAGACGGTCGGCGACGTTGCGCCGGCGACGGTGGGTGTGGCCATCGAGACGCCGCGTGGTCCGGTGGTGGAGAGCCTGCTGGAGCATGGTCTGGCGGTGCACTCGATCAACCCGAAGCAGCTGGACCGGTTCCGCGACCGGTACTCGCCGGCGGGCGCCAAGGACGACCGCCGCGATGCGCGGGTGCTGGCCTCGGCGCTGCGCACGGACCGGCACTGTCTGCGCCGCGTGACGGCGTTGGACCCGCAGCTCGTCGAACTGCGCGAGTGGCTGCGGATCCGCGCGGAACTCATGGACGCGCGGACGCAGCTCGTGAACCGCATGCACGAGATGCTGTGGCGCTACTACCCGGCGTTCAACCGGCTGGTCGGCGACGAGTTGTCGGCGCCCTGGGCGCAGGCGCTGTGGCAGCGCCTGCCGACGCCGGCGGTGGCGCGCCGGGCACGCCTGTCGACGTACGCGAAGCTGTTGCAGAAGCACCGGCTACGCCGCTTCGACGCGGTGGCGCTGCAGGCCCAGCTGACGGAGCAGCCGCCGAACATCGAGCGCGCGGCGGCGTCCGCCGCCGAGACACACACGCGTCTGCTGACGAAACGGCTGGCCCTGGTCGCCGAACAGCTGGCCGAAGCCGACGCGCAGATCGACGCGCTGCTGGAGGAACTCGGCGGCGCAGACCCACGGTCCGGTGTGGTCGCGGCGGCGGACCCGGACGAGAAGCCGCGTGACGCGACCATCCTGCGCTCCATCACCGGCGTCGGCCGGTGCGTGCTGTCGACCCTGCTCGCCGAGGCGGGTGACGTTCTCAGCCGGCGCGACTACCGAGCGCTGCGCAGCTTGTCCGGGATGGCCCCGGTCACCCGGCAGTCCGGCGGCTCGCGCATCGTGACGCGGCGCCTGGCGGTGAACGGCCGGCTGCGCGACGCGGTGCTGGACTGGGCGCGGGTCGCGGTCCAGCACGACGCCGCCTGCGCGGCGAAGTACGCCGCGTTGCGCGCGCGTGGCCACGGCTACTACCGCGCCCTGCGCTCGGTCGCCGACGGCCTGTTGCGCCTGGCCTGCGCCATGCTGCGCGACGGTACGCTGTACCAACCCCGGTAGGGCGAACCAGCAACGGCCCGGTAGGGCGAACCAGCAACGGCCCGCGCTGCGCCTCGTGGCGAAGGACGCGTAGCGCCCGCAGCCCGAGGCGCAGCGCGGGCACGTCCTGGCCGCCCGTACCGCGGCTCGCACACCGAATGCCGCAGCATCGCATCGTCCCCGGACCACAAGACAAGCGAGGTATCGCCAAAGAGCCAGCCCGGAACAATCGACTCAAAACAGGACTTGCAAAAAGGTGAACAGTCCTACGCAAGCCCTCGCCCGCGCTGTGCACCAGGCCAGTTCCGCTGCGCGTGGCATCCTCGCCCCCTCAGCTCGGAATCCGCACGTCAGCAACCTCATCGTCTTCTACGACCGCGTCTTACAGGTGCCATAGCCTCGCGACCGTCCGGCGCGCTCGCCTTTCGCCCCACGTTTACGGCCCAAGCGATCGAACTTCCGCACTACCAGCAACCCCCGATCTCGCTTCGCACGCAGAGCTGCCTTCAAGAACCGACGGCCGTCTCGCGTCCATCGACGGCTCTGTAAGAGCATGGCTACGGCTTAATCTCGCCGCGGCCTTACGATTTCGAGCAACTCTTGATAGAGGCTCCAGATATCCTTCGCGATGTTCGCGCCTGTGTTCCGCCGAATCCGCCGCATTGTCGCTCCGAGCAAACCTGCCGATTCGCCGTGAGATCTCCCGTACGGCAGTGGGAACTTCTGGTCCAGATCACTTGAGTCGTACTTCGTCGCGGCCCCCAAGATACGTCGGAACCTGGGTCGCAACGCTTCCGGGAAGTCCTCCTCTCGCAATGGCACCAATTCATCCCGCACGGCCGCCAATAGTCGACTTCGGACATCGCCTTTTCCGACGCACATGGTTTCAACAGCCGACGTCACGCGCCAGATCACATCCTCCGCCCGCTCCCTCTCTCCCGATCTCTGCCCCTGGTCCTCGGTCACTCCGCCATCCTCCGTAGCGCCAATACCGTTGCCGGAGAGCCGGATTCACGCACATCGACCACTCAACTTGACCGCTTCTCTTTTTCCGTCAAATCTGGCCATTAGCGCCGTCTAGCTGCTGAAGCGATCTCCGTTGCACCGCTTCAGCGCCTGGAGCCACTGCGCGAAAGATCACCTCCCAAACCGCCACCAATTCGGGGAACGCCGCGCGCGCCCCATCTCCTACGCCGACTTCTCCCACCAGCCGCTCGAACTTCTCCTGGATCCTTGCCTTCCCTTCCACCTCACCCTGGTACGCATCTTCACCTTTGACGACACCCTTCCAACGAACCGGCATCAAATCCCCGTCTTCACTCAACGCCTCCCTCCCCAGGTACAACTCGATGCTCGCGCCCCTGCCGTTCACGTCCGCCACGTGTTTGCCCGTTGGGCCCAGCGTCGGATACTGTCTTGCCAACGCAACATCAGGAAGCCTCACCAGCGCGAATCTGGCAGGCAACCCGTCGCTCCGCGCCTGCCGTAGCGCCTCCAATCCCGCCGTGTCATTGTCGAACACGGCAACCAGCCGCAGTGGAGCACGAGCGGCCGCGAACGCCCTCAACATTTTGACCAAGAACGGCGCTCCTCCGTCCACGCGGAACGCCGCATGCTGGAAGAACGTAAAATACTCCTGGCGGTCCGGAAACAGCACGGACAACGACTTCTCCAACACACGAATGTCCCACTTCCCTTCGGCCAGCACCATGACCGGCGCCAGCGGCATCGCGAGTCCCCAATCATCTCCGTGGCGGTCAAACGTCGGTCCCTCCGGGTCCACCCAACCGTCCTCGATCACATCCGTCGCGTCGAGTCTCACCCGTTTTACCCTCGGACACGCATCGAGGATCGCCCGCAGCCGAGTCAACTCCCCGTAGTCGTCGAACCAAACCCAGTCCTCGTCGTCGATACGACGATCCACGACGTCCCGCGCCGCCCCTTTCCGATCCTCCGGCTCGAGAATACGCGGAATACGCGAGTACCACTCCGTCGTCGTGAGCGTCCTTAGAGCTGCCAGTTCCTCGAAGACCGCGACCTCTTCCCTGTCTTCGGCGCGCTCCTCCCACTCCAGCCGCGTATTCTCGATCTGGTGGGTGACCCGCTCCCTAGCCAATGCCTGCGAACAACCCAGCAAATTCAGACGGTCAATGAACGTCTCTCTACTCGTTTCGTACACCATGCCTCGGCTCGACTCCTCCCCAAGCCCCCACGGATCCGCCAAGCGATCCGACTCCTGGAACGCCACCCGCCAGTCCGCCGGTACCCCGGCCCTAGCACCACACACCCACACGTCGTCGAAGTAGAGAACGCAGTATCGTCCCATGGTCTTCTTGGCCCAAGCCTTCTCCTTGCATGTACCCACCGGGCGACGGAAATCCCGCCTGGCCCCCGCGCTGATCCCACCCCCGCCCGCCGATTCTCGCGAACCAAAGCCCGAGACTCCAGCGTTCGCTTGACACTACTGCTCCGTCACGCTTCCCTTTCCCTTCCCTCCATGCGCCCAAGGCTCCACTTGAACCCACCGGTTGTCACGACCCTTCTCGAGCTTGCCGACGCGACATCGCACAATCTCGATTTCGCCCATCGTCTCGGGGTCCGCCTCAGCTACGGCGAAGAGACCATCACCGAAACCGGTCTACTCGAGATCGCCCGACGGCATCCCCAGCGTACTCGCCTCCACATGTTCTCCAAGCACCAGGAAGCCCTCAACGGTGCCGACTGGGAGTGGCACATCGTCGGACGCCGGCGGACACTGAAGATGCGGGTACAGGCCAAGCGACTCCAGCGCAATGACGTCCTCAGAGTGAAGCACCGGGTCGCGTCCTCCGGGAAGCAACAGCGACAACTCCTGATCGACACCGCACTGACCGATGGCATGAAGCCCCTCTACTGCATCTATTGCACCGAGCGCCAACGAGAGCTCTGGACTCAGACCGTCACCCCCGACGGTCTCAAAAGCTACCAGCTCGGCTGCTTGCTGGTCGACGCCACAAAGGTCCCGCTTTCCACCCGCAGGCTCCCCGAAATCGAACACGACTGCTTTCCGTGGCACTATCTCTTCGAGCGATCCATCTGTTCGCCCGTTTGGCGCGACCACGCTCTAGTAGAGGATCTCTACGGCAATCTCCGTTTCCTGATCTCCGCGTACGAACTCCATTCGACTGTGATCGACCCCGACGACACTCGCGCCACAGCCGACTCGCGATCGCTGCCTCCGACTGTCAACGATCTAAACGACGAGACGCCGGCCCCGTTCGACGAAACCGGCGTCGCCGAAACGACGGCCGAGGACCGCGCCCGCCTGGAGACGGACACGGCAAACGCTGAGGAAATACGACAGGCCGATCTCCAGCGACTCGTTGAAAGGCGTATCTCCCGAATGCTAATCATCGATGTCCGGGACGAGTTAGTCACTCCCCCACGGTCGTAGACCAATGAGAGACCCGGTACGGTTCTCCCGCACCCGCCCTAATACTCCACTCTTGCCTCACTGAGCTTGGCAAACGACCGCCGGTTTTCTTTCAGGACATCCTGCTTCAGTTTGCCCAATTCGAGTGCAAGTTGCCTCAACCCGTCGACAGTCGCATGCCCCGCCGCGAAGACCTTCCTGTGTCCGTCCGGCACGTCGATCGCCGTTCTTTTCGCATCTTCACCCACCAGACGGACACAGAATTCGAAGCACACATCCAGAATCCGGAGTTCCTCGCTTCGCGGCACTGTCAGTTCCCACTCTGGCATGTTGTAGGCGATCGACACGATGTCGTAACTCGACAGATCCACGTTTTCGGTATCGTATTTCAGCGACTTCATAAGCCGCGCCGCCTTCCGAAGGCACCCTCCGGTCCTCCGGTCCATCTCATCAATCCTCTCGTTGTGCAAGAACGGCGTGTTTTTCAGTCTCCGCCCGGCCTTGGCATCGAGAATCTGAACTCCCCGCAACACCTTGTTCCCGGTAGCGGCGTAGCCGTTCGTGTTGAACCAATTGGATGGAACTACGTCGATCTTCCGCCTCAACGAACCACCCTCCACCGTGATCGACTTGCTCCCGCTCCAGTCCACCTTCGCTTCCGGGAATGCACTTCGGAGGCACGTAATCGCATCCTTCCGCAAATCAATCAGGTCTTGGAGCGCATTACCCGTATATCGCGGCGAAGCTACCTGCGGTCGCTCCAACTCCTCGAATCTCGTCGTCAATAGCAACACGTCAATATCGCTTCGCGCCTTGACGTGCGTGTCGTTCGTCACCGATCCCTGGTATTCGTACTCGCAGCTCGTCGCTAGACGTCGCTCAAGCTGATTGCACACTCTATCGCCCTGGTCGTAGGTGTTCTTGGTGTACGCTCCATCGATCGGCTGCATGGCGCTTATGACGTATCGCACAGACTCACTTTCGGCCAGATGCCGATATCCCTCATCGACCATGTGCGCTTTGTGGACAAGATCGTCCGTGCGGCGCGCAATCGCCCGCTCCAGCCTTGTCATCCCGGCTTCCTCCTTTTGAGCTCCATCACCCCAACCGTGTTTCGGTGACTATCCGTGAAGTAATGTCCCTGTCCTACCGTGCATGCTTCGTCAAAATCCATCTCGACCGCGCCCGTGTGGATCTGCAGCTCGTCCCCGCCTGCTCGCGGTTCGTTCCGGTACTGGTACAGCAACCGATAGCCGACCCCCTGGTCGTGGTAAATGCTCGCCGAGATGCTACGGGACGACGATTGGTCCGTCCGCAGATGAACCAGTATCTTCGACCACGACTGACTGATCGTGAGCTTTCCCTGCCACTTGAACTCCACCGGCGCCCCGTCCTTCAACGCGGTTCGCCCCCCGCACTCCCACACCCCATTTAGATCAGGTACGAGCAACACGCGTCGCAACATCGACCATTTCCACAGATAGCGATCAAACAGCATATACAAGAACCCGAAAAACGCCGTGACCGGCACCGCCGTTCCCACCGTCGTCATCCATCCCTCTCCCAACCCCACTTTCGTTCCCAGGGAAACCAATGCCGAGTTGAGTGCCGGTGTCGCCAGGATCGCCAAGAACGCGAGCACGAATAGCACGTTCTGCTTCGGGTGTCGGTCGATTGCGTAGTCATGCATTCGTCAGTACCTTGTCTTTTCCCCGGCCCTTCAACGCCAGCCGCGACCATGGCGCGAAACGCGGCCTAACACGCGCTCGACTTCGCGATCGGAGCGCGCCTCTAGACGGCGGCCGCATTCCGCCTATTTTACCGTGCCGCGCCTCCTCCGTTCACGCGCTTCAAAGCTTGCCACCCCCCCCGGTCCACTTTCGAACAACCGCCGCTCGCCGGAGAACCTCACCCATCAAGAACCCTCTTCCCATGGTCCCGGAGCCTCCCACCCGGGTCCACGTACCGGTACAACGTCCCGCGACCGATCCCTAGTTCTCGGCAAAGTTCTGCGACTGACGTATCCCGCCTCCTCATCGCAACTTGCGCAAGCCGCACCTGCGCCTTCGATAGCGCAAACTTCCGTCCACCCGTGCGGCCGCGCGCCCGCGCGGCCTTCAGTCCCGCTATCGTGCGCTCGCGGATCAGCTCTCGCTCGAACTCGGCTAACGCCGCGAAGATGCCGAACACCAGCCGCCCGCCGGCCGTGGTCGTGTCTATCTGCGCCCCTTGGCCAGCGAGCACGCGCAGGCCGACACCGCGGTCCGACAGGTCCTGCACCGTGCCGACCAAGTGCGCGAGGTTGCGGCCCAAGCGGTCGAGCTTCCAGACGACCAGCACGTCCCCCTCTCGTAACGACCGCAGACACGACTCCAGGCCGGGCCGGTCGTCCTTGGCCCCGGAGGCGCGATCCTCGTAGATCCGATCCGGCTCCACGCCCGCGGCCATCAGAGCGTCCCGCTGCAGGTCCAGAGTCTGCGAACCGTCCGCCTTGGAAACGCGGGCATAGCCGATCAGCATAGTTGTTCCTTTAGCGCTGGTTCACGATACGGCCGGAGCGGGGCGAATCGCGCTACGATTCGCACCGCAGCCCCGTTCCGAAAACAATGTTCCGAGAACATCTGCGGACCAGCGAGATACCCTTGACGACCTTCGGGAGCCGAAGATAAGCTCGTGACGTCGTTGTTCACGCCGCCCTGCAACCGATAGATCGGCACCCGCGCTCCGATTCGCCACTTGCCCGAGGGAAGTGCTGTGCTGTCGATGCTCACGCACGATGCCCGAATCCGAACCGACTCAGCCTGCGCCCGCATCTGCTACCCTTGAGCACCATGTAGCTTCATTGGGTTCCATGCTTTGCATGTCGTGATCGACAGCTGTGTTTGGGTCTCAGAGCTTGGCCTCAGCAGTGCCGCCGGCTCAGCCGTGCGCTACTTCCTGAGACAAAACCACGCCGTCGTCGCTATGCCGGAAGTCGTCAGCCTAGAGGTCGCAAAGGTTCTTGCGCGCAACCTGCTCAGCGCCAAGGAGCAAATCCGTAAGTCCCACCGCGAGCTATTGGCCGTATTCGGCGAACTGACTGACATCGTGCTGCCACCCGACGAGGAAATCTACGACAAAGCACGCACTCTCATCGACCGCCTCGACGTGCCGACAAAAGAGATTCCCTTCTCCCTCGACTCCGCTCGGATGTCGCTCGCCAAGGTGGTTGACGGGGTTCCGCCCTCCGGTCCAAAGAACCAACAGTTCAAGGATGGCGTCATCTGGGCAGACTGCCTCGCCCTCCTAAACGACGACGATGTGCATTTGGTCTCCAGCGACAAAGGCTTCTTCGAACAACGCAAACACGAGAACGGTCTCGCGCACCAACTCGATGCCGAAGCGCAAGAGTACCCAAACGACCTCACTCTCCATGCTAGCTTGCGCTCGCTCCTCCAAACCATCCGCTCGGACGTCACCGTCGGTCCGACCACTGTAGTTGACGCGATTCTCGCCGGCAGCGACGGAGCCATTCGGCGCCTTCTCGCTGAACACGGCTTCGACCTCTGCGATGCTCCCGAACTCGCCACCGACCTCTTCTTCACCGAAAGCGCCGATGTCCTGTACGCGCAAACGAACGCAGCGTGGATCTGCGAGGACGCGACCCCATTGGCGAGGCCCGACGCCACACTGACCGTCAAAGCGCAGGGGACCCTAAACAGCGTATCGAACGACTTAAGCGCAATCTCCCCAAGCAACGTCCGCCTCGAGTACACAGACGAGAATGGCCAGCCCGTCTCCACCGGCTTCGTCGCCACGAGTGTCTCGCTCAGCGCGGGTGTTCCCAACGTCCGCCACGCCATACGCGCACCCTCCGCGGACCAATGATCTGCCGTGACTCTCCACTTGCCCCGATCGCTCATCCCACATACTATCGAGGTATTCGTCAACGTCCACACCCGGACCTCATATCGCGCCCCACTATCGCGCTGGCCCTCCACTCCGATGTCACCGATCGCCCAGTCTCGAAATCCTCCCCTAGCCTTCGCTCATCGACACCTGTGCGTGCCGTGCTAATTCTCCGGATCGTCAAGGTAAGACCATGACGTCCCCTTCCCTTTCCCACACATTTCAAGGAGCGCCTCTATCACCTCCGCCTCGACCGACAAATAGGCTTCCCGAGTCTCCAAGTCATCATGACATCGGTATCCCCAGTGACCACCCTCCGCCAACTCGCCAGCGTCGAAGCCCCGGCGTTTCCATAGGTTCGCCACCTCGAACCTTTCAACCCTCCGCTCCATCGGCAAGTCGCCTATCGCGACGTGACCGGTCCAGGGATTCAGATGCACGGTCACTGCTCCCGCCCCTCTTCCAGCTCAACTCCAACGCGGGGTGCCGCGCCTGATTCCCCTGCACCCTTGTTCAGCGTCCCCTGCTGCTCTACTTTGTCGCTGGGATCCTCCGGCTGAACCAGCCAAACTGCTCCGCTGACCACCCCGGCCAGCCACGCTAGCACCCACACATAAGATGTCACCCGCGCGAAAGCCACCATGCTCCAATGGACTTCGTACAAGTTCGTGTCGCCATCCAGTCTCCAGCGGTTTGGGATCGCCAAGTTGATCGCCACAACACCCGCCGCCGCCAGTAGTCCGATCGCTAGCCAAAACTCCCAGGTCACCGACGTATCCGTGAATTTCGCCACTGACACCAGAGCCGCGATAGTCACTGTCGTAACCGAGAACAGGAACCGCCCCAGTTCGTGACCCGCATCAACCGCCCGAGTGATTTCAGCTTTCGCCCAATCCCTCAAACCCTCCTGAACATCCCTCCCCCTCGGATAGAGCTCATTGCCTTCGAACTTCTTGAACTTCCACCAGAGCACAAGGTCCTCCTGAAACGCTCTAAGACCCCCGGTCGGCCTCCACCTCTCGCCTGTAGTACTCCCTGCCGCACTTCCTGCATTTGAACTCCGGCGCAACTACCTGAGTTTCTGTCAACAGACTGTGATCAACTGACCCTTCCTCGGCCCCCACAGCCACTATCTCGCACTCACCACCTTTCTCGCACTTCATCGCTGTCAATCTCCAACCTCGGCCCGGCCAGTGTGCTCGCAGTCGAGTTTTCGATCAACCGCACCAACGAAGCGACCCAGAATTCCCCGCTCGCGCCACGTTCCATCGCCTTCAGCCGCCCCGCGCCTTCACCGCGTCCCGGAGGTTCGTCCGGATCAGGCCGTAGTGCAGCAGGTTCGCGAAGAACTCCTTCGAGTTATCCCAATCGGCATTCTCGGCCCAATGCAGATCCCCGAGATAGAGATACCCCTCGTAGCCGTGCGGATTCTCCAGCCAGGCGCCGGCGCCAGACTCCTCCACGGCCTGGAAGACCGTCTCGTTGCTGACCCGCGACATCCTCCCGGTGTGATAGACCTCCCAGCAGCCCTTCTCCTCCGCCCACTCGCAGTCCCCCATGTCCATCTGCAGCGCATGGTGGACACGCCCCGCCTTCCGCACGCCCACACAGAGCCGAATGCCGCCTCCCGACCCGCCCCAAGTGCTCGGCGCCACCGACATGGCCTCGACCCTGCCCGACGTCGCTGCGATGTAGTCCGCGTACAGGCCCCGCCACCTGCCGCCGCCCGCATTGCCGAACTCGTGCAGGCTCGGGCCGCGATCCTCCAACACATGAACGCCCTCGAACGAAAACGGCAGGCGCTTGCCCACGTCGAACAGCAGCTTGTGCACCGACAGGACGATGCGCTTGTCGTTCTCGTCGAGGTCCGCGTTCGCCCCATATAGCCCGTCGCCTTCCTCTCGATCCGTTCCTTCGTTCCGATAGAACGCCGCGAAGTATCCGTCCACCGCCTCGGCATCGTGCGGATCCGGGAAGTCGAAGCTGACACTGGGCGGCGCGTAGTTGGCCGCCAACGGCTCGAGTGACGCCGTCACGTCCCACTCGGCCCTCGACGACCGCACTAGGAACTTGTGCTGGTCCCCGTTCGACACCCAGACGTGCTTCGCTGCCGACTTGATCGCGTATTCCAGCGCCTGGTGCTCAACCACCTCGCCAAGCGGTATTCCGGGCGCCTTGCATTCCACTACGACCACCGTTTCATCGTTGTCGCCGAGCAGCTCAATGTCCGGACGCACGCGGTGTCGATTCGGGTCCCCCACCCACGGGTAGCTTCGTTCCAGCTCGATCTTCCGAGCCGGCCACTTCTTCGCCTTCAGCAGCCAGTGGAGAATCCGCTGGCGGACCCGCTCCTCGGGCGTCGCGGGGACGGCCCTGCCGCGCTTCAGGCACTGAAGCGTGTTCCGCCGTCCGGCCTGTGTCTCGCGGCGCCTGTACGCCGGCAGGAAGTTCTCACTGGGCACGGGTGGTGACGCCTCCGACTCGATCAGCAGTCAACGATACCAACACTCCCCCCGATCGCGCATCTCACCCGGTACTTCCTCTTCCGGCGGCTCCGTCCACTCCCCCGCGCGGCGGGTCACCAGGTCTCGGCCTGCCGAAGCGCCGCCGACTTCGGACGACTCGGCGCTTGGGAGTGCGGTCCCTCGGAGATTCCGCTCGCTGAGTTTGCCGTTCCTGGGGGGCGCCGCCGCTGCGCGGCCCGCGCTCTAGTCGCCTGCGGCGACCCGAGCCCCCAAAGGGGTCTCGGCCCATGCGGGTGACGATCGCTGGCGCCTGGCGCGCTCCGCTTGCCGGCACCGGCTTGGCCTCGATGCCGTCGGCCGATCGCTCGACCCCAGACCGAGCGACGCGACGAGACTGCGCCTGCCGCCCCCTGTCGCGTTACACCCGGCCACCGACGCTCGGGGCGAATGGACGTGGTGCGCGGGCGTTCGTGCCTACCTGGCAGGATCGGTACACCGCAGGTCCATCCCGCCTGGCTGCGGACAACCACCAAGCCCCGTCACAACATGGGTTCCGCCTTTTGCCTCCCCGCTAGCCGCCCAACTCTCACGCCAACCGGAAACGATTGCGCAGGGTCAGCAGCACCAGGAACAACAGCGTCGGCCCGAGGACCGCTTGCACCGTACCGCATACCGGCAGGAGGCCCCAGACATCATTGCGTTCCAGCATCCGCCGACTCGCCTCCAGATATGCTCCGTCGCTCGCGAGACCCAGGAAGGCATGCGCGTTCGCAAACCCTACACCGATGGCTGCCCGAGCAAGCTCCCACCATTCGCGTGTCTCAGTTTGAACACCGGAATTCACGAACAGGACGAGCGCGAACGCGAGCCAATGACATACCCACCACGAGAAGGCCCTTTGTACGCCCCAGCCGTAGTCGCAGGTCAGTTCGAACAGCCTGTTCAAGGCCGACAAGAACGGCCCGTCCGTCTGTCGCCGATAGCGCATCTTGAGTCGAAAGAACCTGTGGCGATCTAGCGGCTTCTCCAGCTGGCTCATGATCAGTTCGAGTCTCTCCCATGCTCGCACTGCATATCCCGGCCGGACGCGCTTACCTCCGCCCTGCTCCCAATACACAAGGTCGAAGTTCGTATCTGCGTGAAGCTTCGTATCGAAGAACGCCGGAGCGCTCCCGAACTTTGCCTTGTAGAACGAAGCGCTCGCCGCAAACGTGGCACCGGAAAAATCCACCACACGTTCTGGCCAAGTGCGCCTGACACTGGCCGGGTCGGGATCTCCAAAAACGGCCTCGCGAAAATCCACGATCGACGTGAACTTCGCGTTCGAAAAGCTGACCAACGTGTTAGGACTGATGTTCGACGAGAACCCGCGTTCCAAGAACTCCGCCTCGTGGAACCAAGCGGCCTCGAATCGAGCGCCACTGAAAGAGCACCCACACCAGAACGCAGCACCCATGAAATCGACGGCCCCATCGAACTCTACACTGTCAAAAGACACCTGACGCTCGAAGCGCGCTTGATGGAAACTGGTGTGCGAACAAAAACGTGCATTGCGGAAGTCAACTATCCGGCTGAATCGCGTCTGCTCGAACCGGCTGTTGATCAGGACCAGATCCGAGAAGTCGACTTCGCCGTCGAACTGGTGACCGCTAAAGTCCATATAGTCGCTGCCGAACTGCGGATGCCCTCCATGTTTTTCGGCCAACGCTTCAATGCTCTCGCTGTCTTCCGTCGACAGATACGGCCACCCATCCACCGGTGGCTGTATATTCGGCACCCTCTCGTACTCTTGTTTCCGGAACCAAGGCGCAATGTCTGTCGGGAGCCTCCACCCGATGTATCCGTTCCACAGCCGCGCTCTTTGCTCACGGGTCTCGCCTTTCGCCAACAGCGACAGCCAGAACTCCTTGCTTCCAGTGCTCATCCCCGACACAACCCTTTGAACCATCTCCTGTTCGGGCGTCTAGCACGCGCCAGCAGCAGCGGTCAATCGCGTCGCCCGCCAGGGCGGGTAGCCCTTGATACCCCGGTCGCGCGAATCCTGGCCGCGTTTCGATAGCCCACGGCACTCACCGGTGGCAGCGGCCAGTCCTGCATCAGCACCCCGGCGAACGCCGGAAGCTGCTCCGCATCAATCGCGGGCACACACAGGCACTCCAGCTCCCTCCGCCCCTGTAGCCCCCGTCGTGATGCGGGCTCGGTGCGCCGCCGCCCAAGGGCGGCCCGCGCTCTAGTCGCCTGCGGCGACCCGAGCCCCCTTCGGGGTCTCGGCCCATGCGGGTCACGATCGCTGGCGCCTGGCGCGCTCCGCTTGCCCGCGCCGGCCGGATCTCGATGCGGCGGGCCCATCGCTCGACTCTGGACCGAGCGGCGCGACGAGACTGCGCCTGCCACCCCCTGTCGCGTTCCACGCGGCCACCAACGCTCGGGGCGAATGGACGGGGCGCGCGGATCGTAGCGACCGGCCGGCCGCGTCGATCAAGGCCGTTGCCCTTACGGGCGGCGCTTACGCGCCGGCCTTGACGCCGCCGCCAGCGCGGCGCCGGTCAGTCCGCGAGTCCATTCGCCTGGCAGGGACAACAGCCAATGCCCTCTCGCAACAAGGCCCGCCGGACCCAGCTCGAGCTCTGGGCGCCGCACGAGCTGCCCGTCACGCACCGGCGCTGCAGAACGTGCCTCGGCGTCTACCGCGTCGACAAGGGCTGCCTGTGGTGCGCCTCCGGCGGCCACGCCCGCGCGGTGGCGGCGCGGTTCGCGAACGGCTGGCTGGTCGCCCAGTTCCCCTCGAAGGCGCGGACGATGCCGCGCGCCGCGTACGCCGGCTGACGCCGCCACCCCGATCCCCTGGGCGAAGGAGAACCGGCATGCAGATCCGCAGAGTCACCAGCGAGGGCCGCGTCGTCTCGCGCGTGCGCGCCCTGCACCCCACCGCCGCGCCGCACGCCTGGGAGGCGACGGTCAGGCGTCCGCCTGTCCGCACTAGCGGAGCGCCAGCCCGACGGGCGCAACGGCGACACCGTCGAGCTGTGGCTGGACGCCCCGTCGCTCGCCGCCATCGACGCGGTGCGCGAGGGACGCGCCGACGACGAGGCGGCCATCCTCGAGGACGCCCACCGCTACCGCCGGGCGTGCGCGGCCGTCAGCGCCGCCAGCCGCGCGCACCGCGACGCCTACACCTCCGACACCGCCGCCGCCCTGGCTGCGGCGGGCGTCGCCCTGAAGCTCACCGCCCGCGCCGGGACCGCGGGGCGCATTCGCGGCGCCTGACCCAGCATCACCCACACAGAGGAGCACCGAACCATCCAATGCGAATACCGCGACAACGCCAGCGGCCGCATCACCGCCGCCGCCGCATCTCGGGAGCGCTCGGGATTCCGGCGGGCGCGCACGACGACCCCCGGGGCCGGCCGGTCCAGGACCCAACCGGACCGCCAGGCCCGCGCGCGGGCCACCTCGTGGCTGCACTGCGCGCTCCGCACGCGTTTCTCGAAGACGCCTGATCTCCAAACCAACGCGGCAGGGGGCCGGACCGCGCGAGTCGCCGCACGAGCGTCGCCCGCCGTCCGTGCGCGCGCAAGGCCAGGCCCTGCGGGCGGCGCCTCCCGGCGCCGGCCTGGCGCCCGCCCGAGCGGGCGGGCGGCGCGAAGCGGCGAATCCCGCAGTCGATGACCTCAAGGAGCAAGGCCATGACAACACCAGCACGTCCCGTCCCCGCCGCCCCATCGCCCGAGTCGGACCCGTCGAGGGCCGATGGCGCGGCGTCCCCGCCGACCCCCGACGACCGCAACGTCCGGGAGGCACGCGCGGCCGTCGCAGTTGCCCCGCGCCGGAACGGCGGGAGCCCGTCGGCGACGGTCGATGAGGTCGTCCCCGCGTTTACCCCGGCCCGCCGCGAGCAACCCCGCGAACGGCTCCTGCGCCTGGGCGCCTGGGCGCTCTGCGACGCCGAGCTGGTCGCCCTCGTGCTCCGCACCGGCGACGGGCGGCGCGACGCCGTGGCGCTCGGCGAACGGCTCCTCGAGTGCCACGACGGCGTCGAAGGCCTCCTCCGCCAAGGCGCCCGGTCGCTCAGCGCGACCCCCGGCGTTGGGCCCGCCAAGGCCGCGGCGTTCGTCGCCGCGCGGGAGCTTCAGCGTCGCGCGGCGCTCGAGGAGGTCGAAGCGGGCCCCGTGCTGAGCGGCAGCGTCGCGGTGCGCCGCTTCCTCGCGCTGCATCTCGCCCACCACGAGCGCGAGGTGTTCGGCGTCCTCCTGCTCTCGGCACGCCATCGCCTCATCGCCGTCCAGGACCTGTTTCACGGGTCGGTGGACCGGACCGCCGTGTACCCGCGGGAGGTCATCAAGACCTGCCTGCGCCACAACGCGTCCGCCGTCATCCTTTTCCATAACCACCCGTCGGGCGTGCCCGAGCCAAGCCCGAGCGACATCCAGCTCACCGGCCGGCTCCAGTCCATCCTCGATGAGATCGACGTCCGCCTGGTCGATCACCTGGTCGTCGCCGGCACGGAGCAGGTGTCCTTCGCGGAACGCGGGCTGCTCTGAGGCGTCACCGCCGTTCGCCTTGCGGGACACCCCGATCATGGCCAGCAGGCTCAAACGCCGCCAGCTCGCGCTCTGGGCGCACGAGATGCCCGTCAGCCACCGCCGCTGCGGCACCTCCCTCGGCGTCTACCGCGTCGACCGGGGCTGCCTGTGGTGCGCCTCGGGAGGCCACGGAAGGCGTGCGCCTGTCCGCGCTTGTCGAACCGAACTCGCTTGGCCGCAACGGCGACACCGTCGAGGTCTGGCTGGACGACCGCGCGCTCGGCGCCATCGACGCGATCCGCAAGGACCGGTCCGACGACGAGGCGCGATCCTTGAGGACGCCCGCCGCTACCGCCGGGCGTGCGCGGCCGTCAGCGCCGCCAGCCGCGCGCACCGGGACGCCTACACCTCTGACACCGCCGCCGCCCTGGCCGCGGCGTGCGACGAGCGGATCGCCGCCGCGGTCACCCTGAAGCTCACCGCCCGCGCCGGGACGGCAGGACGCCTGCGCGACGCCTGACCCAGCACCACCCACACAGGAGCACCGAACCATGCAATGCGAGTACCGCGACAACGCCAGCGGCCGGATCACGGCCGCCGAATCCATCGCCGACGCCTGGGTACGCGACGGCCTCGATGTCGACTTCCGCGAGGTCGACGAAGAGACCTGGAGTCCCCTCACCGAATGGCAAGGGTACCGGCCCGGCACCGCCGCCCGCTTCGCGCCGGCGCTAGGCGCCGGCGATGTCCCGTTCCACCGATCCGCGGGCCGCTGAGCGCGTGTCCCGCCGCAACCACAGGAGATCCCACACCATGCGCATCGCAGTGAAGAGCCCCGGCGGCATCACCGAAGCCTTCCTCCACGTCGAGAACGTGCCGGAGGGCGTCACGGAGGCCGCCAGACAGATCGCCGCGGATTACGCCTTCCCGACCCACGTCGAGCTGTGGTCGGACCGCCCCGACGGCGGTCCCGCGCGCAAGCTCGGCGAACTCCGTTTCGTCGCCGTGGACGGCGACGGCACGGTCGTCGAACTCGACTGAGCGCGCCGCCGGCGCCTCCGGGAACGCCCGGGCGCCGCGAACGGCTCGCCGCCACCCTCGCGCCCGGCACGCGGGCGGCGTCAAGGCCAGGCCCCTGACGGGGCGGCGCTGCGCGCCGACCTTGACGCGCCCGCGGCCGGTCGCGTCCGGGCTGTCCGAGCCATCCGCTATGCAACCAAGGAGAACGTCCATGCAGAAGGCAGACCAGATCGCCGCGTCCCCCGAGACCCGGCTCATCCCCCTCAACAAGCTGCGCGTCGACGAGCGCAACGTGCGCTCGGCTTCCGACGACCCCGCCAGGGTCCAGGCCGACGCCGAACTCGTCGCATCGATCAAGGCCCAGGGGCTGCTGGAGAACCTGATCGTCGTGCCGCGCGGCAAGACCCTCTACGGCGTCGCCGCCGGCGCCCGGCGCCTGCGCGCGCTGAAGGCCCTGGCCGCCGAGGACCACATCCCGAAGCACTTCCCCGTGCCGTGCCTCCTCGTCGACAAGGACGCCGCCACGGAGTCCTCGCTGGCCGAGAACGTCGTGCGCATCGCCATGCACCCGGCGGACCAGGTGGTCGCGTTCAGCAAGCTCGCCGCAGACGGCGCCACCGCCGAGCAGATCGCCGCGCGGTTCGGCGTCGCCGAGCGCACGGTGCAGAAGCGCGTGCGCCTCGGCGGCCTGCCCGACGAAGTCCTCGCCGCCTACCGCGAGGGCCGCATCAACACGGACACTGCCGAGGCGTTCGCGGTGACCGCCGACACCGAGTTCCAGCGCAACGTCTTCAGGAGCCTCGAGGACTCCGGCCAGCTGTTCGGCCACGCCGTGCGCCAGGCCATCGCCCAGCGCCGCACGCGCTCCGACGCGCCGACCGCGCTGTTCGTCGGCCTCGACGCCTACCGCGCCGCGGGCGGTACGACCGAGGATCCGCTGTTCGAGGTCGACCACGTCGCCATCCTCGATCCGGACCTGATGGACGAGCTCGCGATCCAGAAGCTGAACGCCGTCGCCGCGCAGTACGCGGACGGCTGGAAGTGGGCCGCGGCGCAGACCGAGTTCACCTGGCTCGACCAGCAGAACCACCTCGTCGCCTACCCGGACCGCCGGTCCGAGTTCACCGCGAAGGAGACCGCCGCGCTCACCGAGGCCGAGGAACGCATCGAGCAGGCCCACACCGGGCTCGAGACGTTCGACAGCGACCTCGACGCCGCGGCACGCGGCGAGCTGTGGGACGTCGTCGCGCGCCACCAGAAGCGCTACGCCGACATCGAGCGCGACCGCGCCGACCGCGACGAGTTCTCCGAGACCGTCCGCGCCCACGCGGGCGTGATCGTGGCGCTCGACCGCCACGGCAACCTCGACATCCACCGGGGGCTCGTCCGCGGCGAGGACGCCGACGCCTACCGCGCCGCGCGGGCAGCGGACCGCGGCAACGGGACCGATGGCTCCACTGCCACGCCCCACGCGCCCGACGGCGCCGGCGGCACGCCCACACCCCCGGACGGCACCCCGCCCGCGAAGAAGAACGGCGGCTGGACCGACGCGCTGCGGAACGACCTGCGCGTCATGCGCACCGCGGCCGTGCGCCGCGCGCTGGCGCGCGATCCCGCGGTCGCGACGGACCTGATCGGGTTCGTGCTGGCGCGCACCGCCGGCTTCGGCCGCCCGTACACCGGCCACGAGCACCCGGTCCTCGCGATCCGCAAGGAGTACCAGGGCGTATACGCCTCCGACGCCATGAAGGCGAGCGAGGCGATGAAGCACCTCGACCCGGTTCCCGCGGTCGACCTCGGCTGGCTGGCAGAGCCGGACGCCGCCGCGGCGTTCCGCGCGTACCGCGCGCTGCCGGACGGAGACCGCGCCAGCGTCCTCGCGCACGCGGTCGCCGCGCTCACGGTGCCGCACCTCGGGGACGACCACGACGTGTCCGGCACCCACGAGGAGGCCGTCAGGAACCTCGACATCGACTTCCCGGCCGAACTCGCGGCCATCGGCGCGCGGCCGTTCGACGCGGTCCTCGTCTGGAACCGCATGAACAAGGGCCTGATCCTCGGCGCCGCCGCGGCAACGCTCGGCGACGACTGGGCCGCGCAGCGCACCGGGCTGAAGAAGAAGGACCTCGTCGCGGCCGCCGCCGAAGCGTTCCGCCACGACCCCGCGCGCGACGCCGAACTCGACGCCGCCGCCGTGCGCTGGCTGCCGCCGGGGTTCGCGCCGCTCGACGCCGACGGCGACGTGACGGACGAACCCGCCGACGCGGGTCCCGCGGCGGACGACGCGGAGTCGCCCGCGGAGACCGGCGACGACGGGGCGCATGCCGGGCCCGCGACGGAGAGCGCGTCCACGGACGCAACGGCCGCCGCCGCTCCGGCCGACAGCGCGACCGGGGAGCAGCCCACCGAGGGTGCCGCCGACGGCAACGGCGCGCTGCCCCCCTTCCTCACCTCCTGACGCTCCTCGCCCGCGCCACCGACGGCGCGGCAACCCCACGGCCCGGCCGCCACGGACGGCGCGCCGGGCCGCTTCTTCCCCGCCCCCGATGCCTCCCGGACAGTGCACTGCCTCAGTCCTTTCGCACCGGACACCATCGTCCAACTTAGCCCTTCCATGCCGCTGACGGCCCGACCGTCAGGCCACCAGAAGCGGGCGGAAGACGCAACAGCGAGGGTGCCGCAGCGGTGCAACGTATGGGAATTACTTGCTTCGCTAGACCCGGCACGTCCCAGTCGCCGTAAAGACCAGGAGGTAGGTAGTTTGATAATAGGTTTAGCGGCGGGTTGACTTGCTACAGATTGCGCCCAGTCCATAGCCCTGTCGCCAAACCCTTGACCAGACTAGACGATTTCGGTCTAGAAGCGGTTGACGTGAAGGGACTTGACGCGGTAGGTTCCGGCTAGGCTGACGCGGGGGTCGCTGGTTTGGCCCCCGCGCTTCCTGATGCTTTTGGTCAATAGTCTAAGAGGAGATCATCATGACCAATGAACAGATCGTCACCAATCTCAACAGAGCCATGTTGGGACTCCAGTCGAGAGCGAAAGATGGCCGCGGACTCACGCAAGAGGAAGCCGCCATCTATGATGCTCTCGGAGCTATCCGAGACTGGTTTAAGAACAGCTAAACCGCATCAGGCAGGGAGTGATCTACAAGCAGAAACTCCGATCACTCCCCGCCTTAAAATACGCAAGCCCCACTTCCGTAATTTGTCTACAAATGAACTGAGAGCCATTACAGGCAGGTGAGGGTAGAACGCCAGGATTGACCGGAAGGCCGGAACGCAGGGTAACCAACAACAAACGACTAGTCGGTGTCAGAAGAATTGACGCCGAGCCAAAAGCCACTGCCAAGTCCATCTTCGACATGGCTTTACAGGATCAGGAAGCAGGCCGACTGATCCCAATTCCACCGCAGATACCGACACCGGGCGGCAAAGGGATTGGGAGGAAATCCAAACAACGCACGGACGACGAGAACGAAGAAACGAAGGACAAAGACGAATGAAAGATGAAGACACAATGCGGAAGCTCCTGCAAGAGATGGCAGCCGATAACGCAGGGATGATTCTGTTAAGCGATCAACTAAACTCTGATACCCGTCAGCACTTGGAGCAGCAACTCCGACTATTGGAGGATTTAGGGTTAGCTCAGACGCTTTCCCGCCCCGATTGTGCAAGGATTACTTTCAATGGGTACGAGTTCCTGAGTAGCGGCCATCATTTCTTCGCAACGGTAAACAACGGATGAGCAGCATCGGGGAGGGCGAAGGCGAATGGAGAGACAAGGGCTAGGTTACGCTGTTAGTGCAACCTAGCCCACGTCATATGCTGGAAGGTGTCCGTAGTTTAGCGGGCTTTAGCCTTCGCATCTAGCACCACCTCCTTAAACCTTGGTTTCTCCGCGCTGCTCACTCATCTTAGCAGAGATTAGGACAGAGAATGGATACAGAGATACAGCCGATCGAGGTCAGCACTATCGTGGTAGTCGCGCTGATTCAAACGCCGATAGTAGTGGTCCTTACGCTTTTGCTGAACAAGCTGGTTAATCAATGGGAGGCGCGACGACAACAGAAGTTGATAGCGTCTGTGATAAGGAAATGGGGCAAGAACGTGGAAGGCTTAGGGTTCGACTTTCTGCTAAGAGACGTAGGTTGGAAATCGGGTAACGTTGATCTGCTATTCAAAGGGCTGGTTCTCAATGCTCTGGGTTGCATAGAGAAAGACATAGGAAAAGCTACCGGAAAGCCAGGAACACCGCTGCTTGGACTATCAACTGAAAGGGACGCCGAAACATTCGGAAAGAAGTACTACGGTGAGAAACTGCAAGAATAGGAAGTGCCAAGTCTAGCAAGGTAGGTGATTCCCCAGCGAGGTTCGTGGCTCCCACTCTACAGACACAGCGCGTGGCACCTGCCACCATCGAGACGGTGCCCTAGCGGGGCCACGCGACCGCGAGCGACGTCAGCGGCGCGGCAGCGTACGATCGCCTCCCAGTAGTGAAGCGCACGCCGCCCCACAGCACAGCACCCTATGGCTCCTCCGCATCGTGCCAGGTTACGATCCGCCTCTTGCCACAGGACTCGCACTCGCTCTCGTCCCGATCGAAACGGTACGGTGCTTGAGGAAAGAGCTCGCAGGTCGCCCTCACGCGCGTGTGCGACACTTTGAACGCACGGCCAATGCACCGATCGCAGTAGGCGTTCGGGCGGAGTTCGAACAGGTGCTCTGCGATTACGGAAGATAGCGTCATCGCTCGTTTTCCGGTGTCACGTCGTCACCAGGCTCAACGGCCGGTTTGGCAAGCAGCACCATGGTCAAACGGAAGTGAACGCGGACCAGCTAGCACCCGGCGCGGCCCCGAGGCGGGACGGTAGCGAGGTATCCAGTGTCGAAGAGTGACGACCCGGTGCGCTCGGGAAAGTGGGTGCCCACCGGGGTCGAACGATACGAGTTCTTCTTTCTGCGCGATCTCGCCAACACCTTCAAGGAGACAGCGCGCGACGCGGAGCGTCGCCTGCAGGACCTCAAGGCCGTGTGCAACGACCCCGCCGGGTACAGGAGCTACGCCACCGCACTCGAGAGCCTGAAGAGCGTATCCCACTTCAACCTGGGGACGGCATTGGAACTGTCGTTCAAGCTCATGCTGCGGGCATGGCGATACCCAGTCCCCCCCACCCACAAGCTCGCCGAACTGTATGACGCCCTCCCGGAGGAGGTGCAGACGGACTTCGTCGGGAAGTTCGAAGAGCCGCCCGAAGGCGACCTGGCGACATCCTACGTCAACGGCGAGAGCCCGCCGGCGCTTCCCCGCCAGGGACCCGTGTTGCGGGAACCTCGAGACTACCTCGTGTATTTGGATGACGAGATCGGCCTGTCGGGCCATCGCTACACTTGGGAAGCCGTGACGAAGCAGGAGTACCGAAGCTACCTGACAGACATCTCTTGGGTAGTCCGCATCGTCGACCTCTTCCTCGCGAGCGCGTACGAGGTCGGCTGACCCCGTCGGCCTGCCACCGTCCCCGCCTGTCCTCGACCGACGCCGCGTCGGGCACCGTCCGCATTCGTAGCGCTACGCGTTGATCTTCCGCTACGCGCGCTCGCGGTACCCTCCCAGGAACACCGCGGTGCCGAGCAGGTCCGTCTCGACCGTTGGGCGCGTATCCGAGACTGATTGAGATTGCCGTGTCGAGCTGATCCGGAACTCATCCCGCCCGGCCGGCCTCGGGCGGCACAGCATCCGGCGAATCGCGAAAGAGGGCGTTCGCGATGGAAGCGCAAATCTCGATCAGATGCAGAGCGCTCGCGGGAAAGCCGAGCCCCGCCTCTCCGTGTGCTCCCATGTTTCGGATCTTCGGCAGCGACTCCGCCAGGCGCTCACAGAAGTCAGTGCCATCAGGCAGGTACCGGGGTCTTGAACGAAGCCAGGGCGAGTACCACGGCTCGACTGCGAGCGACATCTCCTCACGCGCGTGCCTGAAGTCGGCGTTGATGAGCCAGCCCTCGCTGACAGCCAGCTCCAGCAGATTCCTGAGCCCGCGAACCCCATCGAGCGGCACCGAGCAACGAACACATTTTTCCTTAATCGTCTTCTCGATCAGCGCATGAGCATAGAGGATGGCCGGCACCGTGAACTCGTAAACGAACCAGGAATAGAGGTAGAGATTCCGGACGGTCTCGAACTCGCCGCGGATCGTTTCGGGAACTCGGTCCGACATTCGAACCGCCTCGATCTCCCTGTGGTGGTCCGCAACGGTCTTCCGACGTAGCGAGGCCCCCTCGAGCCGGGCAAACGCCTCACTGCGCAGGTCAGGCTCGAAGAGCTCGTGCAAGTGCTTGAGCGGCTGTCTCATCACCAAGGGCTCCGATAGCAACGGGTTGCAGGCGCGCGAACTGCCCGCAAGCAACAGTATCGACCATGTCCGAACCCTTAACCCTGTCCCGTTCGGGGCGAACTTGGTCCCGATGGCAACCGATCAAGCCATCGTCGGCCCGCCGCTTCCCACGCCCAACAGCAGCGCTGGCTACGGCAGCGGCAGGCGCAGCCACAGCGGCAGATGGTCGCTCACCTTGTGCTCGACCTGGACAGCAGCGCTTGCTTCTCGTCCTTCCGGAGCGACGTGAACGCCTTGCCCTGCAACGCGCGCGCGAACAGTCCCACGAAGTCGAACACGCCGTAGTCCGGGCCTTCCCGCCGCGAGCCCATGGTTTGGTTCTGGCCGTGCGGCGGCAACCGCTCGTCCCGAAAAAACAGGCCGATCTGGTCGAACGTCTGTGTGAGACGGGCATTGGTCCGGAAGACGCGCTCGCGACCGGCGTGCGGGTCGAGAAACGGGAAGTTGACGTTGACCCCCTCCTCACTGTCGCTGTCGAACGACTTGATCGCCGCCTCGACGCGCGCCCGGTCCGACTGCGGCCGGTCGTAGTCGAGGTTCAGATCCCCGAGCAGGATGTAGTCGGGGTAGTACGCCTTGTCCCGCTCGTTGGCGCGGGCGAGCAACCACTCCATCAGCGCGTTGAACTCCTGCCGACGATCGTCGATGTAGTTCCCGAAGTACAGGTGCGCGTTCACCGCCATGAACCTGTACGGCGTGGTGCCCGGGTGGCCGAACACCTCTAAGCTGACGCAGAAGGGCGCCCGGATGAAAGACAGGAACACCGGCAGCCTCACCTTCGGCCGCCGAGGCTTCCGGGGGCCGCTGGCCGGCTTCCCACTCGGTGAGTCTGGCCTCGTAGCGCGCCAGCGGCGCGATGGCGTCGTGCAGCGCCGCATGGTGCTCCGCGATCATCCCGAGCAGCTTCGAACGGTCGTACGTGATGTCCGCCGCCACTTCCGTGCGGCGCACGACGCGCCGGTTGTAGATGAACGCCAGCCGTTCACCGAGCCCCGGCTCCCCCGGAAACGCGCCGGTCTTGTCCGACGCGATCATCCCGAACTCCGGCCCCAGCATCTCCATGACCGTGCGCAGGCCGCTCAGGTCGTCCATCACCTCCTGCACCGCCAGCAAATCGAACTGCGCGCGATCAGCACGGACCCGTAGACGCGCTCGGGGAACCCGTAGCGGGTCGGGTCCGTCTCCAGCGTCTGCTCGATCCGATCCCATTCCGCGCTCGTGAACTGCGCCATCGACCGTCCCCCGCGCTCGCCACACGCACGCCAGCGCGGCGCCCGCGCCTGACTCGACGTTCCAGCCTACGCCTTCCTCCGCCATACCGGCCGTCGGCCTTGACCCCTGCACCGACCCTGCTCTGCCCCTTCATCGCCCGTCCGAAACGCCACCTGCGCTGACGCCGTGCCGCCGAGGCCCGCCGGCAGCCGGAATGCGGCCCCCGGAAACCGCGGCCGGCGGAAGCCGCCGCGCGGGGGCGCGCGCCGGATCGTTGCGCGGACGCCCGCCGTCCCGCAAGGCCGGGGGCCCTGGCGGGAGGCGCTGACGCGCCTGCCTGTGCGGTCCGCCGGTCGCCGCGCCTTGGGGGGCGCGACGCCACCGCTGTGGTGAGAACACCGAGGAGCCCATGACCCCGCAAGACCCTGCGCAGTCCCTGTTCGACCTCGGCGGCGATCCCGCCGTCCCCGAGTCCGTTCGGCGCCCGAAGCCCGAGCCCGGCCAGGCCGTGGCCGAGGCGGCGCGCCATCTCGTCGCCGTCCTCGAGGCCGGCCGCCGCCTCGCCGCGCCCGTCGTCACCACCGCGATGCACGACGCCTGGCGGCGACTGGACCCGAGCGGGCGCTCGTGGAACTCCAAGCTCTGCTACGACGCCGCGGAGGCGGCTACCGTGCTGTTCCTGCGCCGCTGGGGCGCGACCATGCGCGAGCAGGCCGCGACCTCCGAAGCGTTCCTCGCGATGGTGGAGCGCATCGCGGCGCTGGAGCCGACCCACACGCACCGCAGCGAGCACCAGGTCGACTTCGACCAGTTCTCGACCCCGCTGGCGCTCGCCTGCGCGGCCTTCCTGGCGGCCGACGTGCGCCCGACGGATACCGTGCTCGAGCCCTCGGCCGGGACCGGCGTGCTCGCCGCGCTGCCCGCGACGGTCCTCGACGATCCCGCGCGCCTGTTCGTGAACGAGCTGTCCCCCGTGCGCCACGCGCTGCTCGCGGCAATCTACCCCGACTCTTCGCTCACCAGGCACAACGCCGAGCACATCCGCGACCGGCTGCCGCGGGTGCGTCCGGACGTCGTGCTCATGAACCCGCCGTTCGCCGCCCGTCCCACCGTCGGCAAGCGCCAGCGCCACGTCGACCTCCGGCACCTGAAATCCGCATACGCGGCCCTCGCGCCGTGCGGACGCATGGTCGCCGTCACCGGCGCCAACTGCATCCCGGAGTCCACCGCGTGGCGCGAGACGTTCGGCGGCGGGCCGCAGGCGCCGCGCATCCTGTTCGCGATCCGGGTGCCCCGCAGCGTCTACCAGCGCCGCGGCACCGGCGTCGAGACGCGCCTGTTCGTGCTCGAACGCGCCCCGGCGGCTCCGGCCGACCGCTATCCCGCGATCGACCCGTTCGCCATCGCCGAGGACGCCGCCGACCTCGTGCGCCGCCTGACGGACCTGCCGCCGCGCCTGACGCTGGATCCCGAGCCGAAGGAACTGGACATCGCACCGGTCGCCCGCGAGTGCGATGCCGCCCGCGCCGACGGCACGACCTGGTCCCCGTGGTCGCCCGTCTCGTTCCGCGTGCCGGGCGCGGGCGAGCACCCGACGCCGCTGGTCGAGTCCGCCGCGATGGCCGACATCGCGCCGCCGGTCCCGGAACGCCGCCCGCTGCTGCCCCCGGCGCTGGTCGCCGACGGTCTCCTGTCGGACGCGCAGCTCGAGAGCGTGGCGCTCGCCGGCCAGGCGCACGACCGGCTGCTGCCGACGCGCTACCGCGTCGATCCGGAGTACGTCCGTGTCCTGCCGGTGGATGCCGACGGCGAACTCCTGGACGGCGGCGCGGTGATCGACGCGCCGCTCTCCGAGCCCGTCCGCTTCCGCCAGGGCTGGATGCTCGGCGACGGCACCGGCTGCGGCAAGGGCCGCCAGGCCGCCGCCATCGTGCTCGACCGCTGGCTGCGCGGGACGCAGCGGGCACTCTGGATCTCCCAGTCGGCGCGGCTGCTGGAGGACGCCAGGCGCGACTGGCGCGAGATCGGCCGCGACGAGCGCGACGTGTTCGCGCTTGCCGACTACCGCCCGGCCCAGCCCATCCACCGCCGGAAGGGGATCCTGTTCACCACCTACGCGACGCTCCGCTCGCCGGCCCGCGGCGACGCGCCGTCGCGCCTCGACCAGATCATCCACTGGCTCGCCGACGGCGACGACGAGTCCTCCCGGCACGGCTTCGACGGCGTGATCGTCTTCGACGAGGCGCATGCCATGGCCAACGCGGCCGGGTCCGCGACGAAACAACGCGGCGAGGCGAAGCCGTCGCAGCAGGGACTCGCCGGCCTGCGCCTGCAGCACGCGCTGCCGAACGCCCGCGTGCTGTACGCCTCGGCCACCGGCGCCACCACCGTCCACGGCCTCGCCTACGCGCCGCGCCTCGGGCTCTGGGGCGGCGACGCGACCGCGTTCAACGACCGCGCCGATTTCGTCTCGGCGATGGAACGCGGCGGCGTCGCCGCGATGGAGATCGTCGCCCGCGACCTCAAGGCGCTCGGGCTCTACCAGGCGCGCGCGCTCGCCTACCACGGCGTCGAGATCGACATCCTTGAGCACGCCCTCACGGAGCCGCAGCGCGAGATCTGGGACGCCTACGCCGGCGCCTTCCGGATCATCCACGACAACATCCACGAGGCGCTTGAAGCCACCGGCGTCACGCAGCACGGCGAGACCCTCAGTCCCGGCGCCAAGGCCGCCGCCATGTCCGCTTTCGAGCAGGCGAAGCAGCGCTTCTTCGGCCACCTGCTGGCCGCCATGAAGTGCCCGACGCTGATCCGCGCCATCGAGGCGGACCTCGAAGCGGGCCGGGCGCCGGTCGTCCAGCTCGTCTCTACCGGCGAGGCGCTCCTCGACCGCCGCCTCGCGGAACTGCCGCCGTCCGAGCACGCCGACCTCTCCGTCGACCTCACGCCCCGCGAGTACGTGATGGAGTACCTCGTGCGTTCGTTCCCGACGACGCTCCACGAGGAGACCGTCAACGACGAGGGCAAGGTGATCGCGGTGCCCGTTCGCGACGAGGAAGGGCGTCCCGTCGAGTCCCAGGAGGCCGTCGAGGCGCGCGACCTCCTGATCGCCGAACTCGGCGCGCTGCCGGCCATGCCGTCGGCCATCGACATCCTCACGCACCGGTTCGGGCACGAGGCGATCGCCGAGGTCACGGGGCGTACCCGGCGCGTCCTGGCGCTGCCGGCGCCGGGCGGCGGCACGCGCCACGCCGTGTCCGCCCGACCGCCGAGCGCGAACCTCTCGGAGGCCGCCGCGTTCATGGACGGCACGAAGGACATCCTGATCTTCTCCACCGCCGGCGGCACCGGGCGCAGCTACCACGCCGACACGGCCTGCGCGAACCAGGCCCGCCGGGTCCACTACCTCCTCGAGCCAGGCTGGCGCGCCGATGTCGCGATCCAGGGACTCGGACGGACGCACCGCACGCGGCAGGCGTCCGCGCCGCTGTTCCGGCCGGTGACCACCGACGTCAAGGGCGAACGGCGCTTCATCGCGACGATCGCCCGGCGGCTCGATTCTCTCGGCGCCATCACACGCGGCCAGCGCGACGGCCAGGCGTCCATGGGCGACGACGCGCTGTTCCGCGCCGAGGACAACCTCGAGAGCCCGCACGCGCTCTCCGCGCTGCGACTGATGTACCTGTCCATCCACCACGACCACGTGCCCGGCTGGTCCGAACAGCGTTTCGCCGCGGCCACCGGACTCGTGCTGTCCGATTCCGAGGGCGGTCTGAAGGACTCCCTGCCGCCGATGCCGCGGTTCCTCAACCGCCTCCTCGCGCTGCCGATCGACGAGCAGAACGACCTGTTCGGTCACTTCCAGACGCGCCTCGACGCAGTCATCCAGGCCGCCAAGGACGCCGGCGTCTACAACCAGGGCGTCGAGGCCATCACCGCCGACTCGCTCACCGTCGTGTCGCGGCACCCCGGACCGGCGGGCACCGAGATCGTCGAGATCGCGCGACGCGACGCGCTCAAGCCGTTCACGTCCGAGGCGGCGCTGGAAGCGGTGCATCTCGCACGCGACTCGCACGGGAGCCCCGACGCTGTCGGCCTACTCGTCAACGGCAGTTCCGGGCGCCCGGCGGTCGCGCTGCCGGCACCGTCCGCGGTGCGCGACGACGGCTCGCTGGAGCGCCGCATCCGGCTGCGCCGGCCGAACGACGCGTCGATCGTGGCCGAGGCGCAGTTCGCGCAGTCGCACTGGCGCGACGCGACCGAGGACCGCTGGCGCGCCCTGTGGGACGCCGAGGTCGCGGGGCTCCCGAAGCACCGCGAACGCACGTTCCACCTCGCCACCGGGATGCTGCTGCGCGCCTGGCACCTGCTGCCGGACGACAACCTGCGCATCCGCCGCCTCGCCACCGACGCCGGCGAGCGCCTGATCGGCCGCGTCCTGGAGCCCGAGGAGGCGGTGCGCCTGCGCCGCATGGCCGACGACTCGGTCGCCTTCGAGCTTCCCGCCGAGGACATCGTGCGCGCCGTGCGCGAGCGCCACGCCCGCTTCGCGCTCGCCAACGGCTGGGAACTCGTGCGCCGCCTCGTGCTCGGCCGGGCGCGCGTCGAGATCCGCGGACCCGGTCGCCACGACATCGCCGCGCTCAAGCGCCTCGGCACGGAGACCGAGATCGTCTCATGGCAGACCGTCGTGTTTGCCGACGAGCCGCGCGTTCTGGAGCGCGTGCTTGCGCGCCACCCGCTGCGGCCCGACGCCCCCGACACCCACTGACCCCAACGCGATCGCGCAAGGCGGCCGCTCCGGCGGCTGCCGGCCCGCGCTCGCACGAAAACCAAGGAGAACTCCCATGCCCCGACCCGACGACATCTACGAGAAGATCACGCAGCGCATCCTCGCGGACCTGCGCGCCGGCACCCCCACGTGGCAGCGCCCGTGGGCCACCGCCGGGCGCGCCGCCGTGCCGCTGCGGCACAACGGCGTGCCCTACCAGGGCATCAACATCCTCCTGCTGTGGTGCGCGGCCATCGACCGCGGCTACGTCTCCCCGCACTGGATGACCTACCGGCAGGCCAAGGAACTCGGCGGCCAGGTGCGCCGCGGCGAACGCGCCTCGCACGTGTTCTTCGCCAAGACCGTCAAGAAGCGCCCGGACGGTTCCGAAGGCGGACCGGCGGACGACGACCCGGAGGTCCTGCACGTGCGCCGTGCCTACGCGGTGTTCAACACGGACCAGATCGACAACTTGCCCGAGAAGTACCGCGTGGAGATCCCCGACGTGAACCCGGGCGAGCGGCTCGAACGCTGCGAGGCGTGGTTCGCAGCCCTCGGCGTGGACATCCGCCACGGCGGCGAGCGCGCGTTCTACGCCGCGGCGGACGACTACATCCGCATGCCGCCGTTCGCCTCGTTCCGCTCACCGGAGGCCTACTACGCCACCCTGGCGCACGAGTGCTGCCATCTCACCGGCGCCAAGCACCGCCTCGACCGCGACATGCTCAAGCGGGACGAGGCGTCCGTGGCGCGCGAGGAGCTGGTCGCGGAGCTCGGCTCGGCGTTCCTGTGCGCGGACCTGGGCCTGAGCCCGGAACCCCGCGAGGACCACGCGCCCTACATCGCCTCCTGGCTGAAGGCGCTCGACGACGATCCGCGGGCGGTGGCCACCGCGGCGACGCAGGCGCAGCGGGCGGTCGATTTCCTGCACGCGATGCACGACGCGCCGCGCGCCGAGGCGGCGTGACCCTTCACCCTCTGCGACTTATCTTCGGTGGATGTTGGCCCGGATCGAGCCTGTACCAACCTTGGAATGGACAACCCAAAACGGGCTCGACTTGCCCGACTACCTTAGCTGCGTAGCCTGCGATCTCTACGGGATGACGTCAGCCCGCTCAAGCACCGCGCGGCATAGCGCCACGCTGTTGCGGCCCGAGTCCTGGTCGAACTCACCGTCGATCTCGTAGTCCGCGACGTTTCTGACTTTCCGCAAAGTAGCGAGCTGATACGCCAGCCCTCGTAGATCGTCTCGCTCGAGAAGGATGTCGGGAACGACGCGATGAGACTCAGCGGTAGACAGGTCGGCGTTGGGGTCAATCGACGTCGCGCGTTCCCGGCAGCGGTGGTAGGCGGCGTAGTAAGCACGGCTGCTGGCGTTGCGCCAGTCCACCTCGGCGCCACCTTCACTCATCGTAGCGGCCGATTCCAGAATCAACTCCGGCGCGACTGGCACCTAGTCGCCTACCCCGACAAACAGAGGGATAAACCGCAGTCCCGGATCCTGCATGAGATCGTCGTCAGCACCGATCTCGTCAGCGAGTTTCGAGTTCAGCTTCGCAGCCGTAGCGGGCGCGGCGCCGATGAAGCGCCGAAACAGAAACGAATCTGGCTCGTCTTGGTCCAGTTGGGTAGCTGCTTTTGCGCCGCGCACACCCTCGCCGTGCTGTAGGGCGCCGGCGATTTCGAGCACTCGCTGGACGTTAGACTCGCCGAAAGCGCCCGCGTCAAGCGAGGCAACGAACCTCTCCAATAGCCCCGTGGCCGCATGTGGGCTTTCGTTCGGGCGCAAAGCGTTCAGGCGATCGCAGTATTCGTGCGCCATCCGGAATCGCCCCGCTTCGACCGCACGCTCGATCGCGTTGCCCAGAACGACTGTGTTGTCCCGTGCCCTGTTTTGCGCGGCATCTGGGGCCGCGAACGACTCCCACCACTCGTCGACCATGGCCAGGGCGATCGAGTAGTTGTGGTCGGTGACATAGTTGTCCGCATGTTGACGCGCGATCCGAAAGTGCTCTCGGACGCCGTTCGCATCCCAGCGAAGACTGGCGACCCCACCGAGCACTGAGTGGGCGGCGGCCGGGTCCACGTCCATCACCGCCTCGGCGTCGCGCTCGAGTCCACGCAACGAAAAATCGCTCGGCGTATCCATGGCCATCAGCCGATCGATCAGATCGTCGGCCTTGGTCTGAGATGCGGGGATATAGCTCACGATCAGCCTCTCAAACGCTACCCGGCCCGGAAGCCGTTCGCGGTCATCGACGGCCATTACTACGCGATGCCGATTATCCTTGTACGGCAGCACACTGCGGCCTGTCAAGCTCGGCCCTAAGGGTCTTGGAGACTCGAGCAGCCTTCAGCCGGTCCAAGTTTCGAGGCCACCGCCGCGGCGCGGGCGTAGCGGGCCGTCGACTTCCTGCAGGCGGTGAGAGACGCCGCCCACGCCGAGGCTGCGGCACCTTCACCGCTCGGCGCCTCCTCGCCCTCCTCACCCGGTTGCGCTCAAAAATGCGCGCAGCTATGCTCGACCGTTCGGCGTCGCTCGAAACGATGACGCCATGACCCGCCACCGTTTCATCGCGAAGCTCGGCCGATGGTCGTGTGTGCGTGATCGAGAAACCAACGCGTGCCTGACAACTACGACTATCCCGCAGCCATCGACCTCGACGAGGACGGCCGCCACGTCGTCACGTTCCCCGACTTCGGCTGGGGCGCGACCGAGGGCGGCACCCCGGACGAGGCGCTGTCCGAAGCCCGCGACCTCCTGCGCGAACTCATCGCCGAAACCATGCGCGCCGGCGGCGATCTGCCGCGACCGTCGCCCGCGGCCGAGCGCCGGCCCGTCGTGGTGCCGCCGCTCCCGATCGCGCTCAAGGCAGCCCTGTACGAAGCCTTCCGCGAGGCCGGCGTATCCCGGCGCCGTCTCGCTCGCGACCTCGGAGTCGCCGAGAGTGAAGTGCGGCGCATGCTCAACCCCGACCATGCCACTAAGGCGGCCACGATCGACCGCGCGCTGCACCGACTCGGCAAGCGCGTAAGCGTCTCCGTCGGCCGAGCCGCCTGAGCGCCGCGCCCTCCGTGTCGAGCCCTCAACCTCCGTTCCCAATCTACTACGACCGCAGTATCGACGACCAGTTGGCGCGAACCATCCACCGGAACGGCCCGCTCGCGTGGCTGATGGACCATGTACGCTCGGGCGACGGTGCCCTACGGCGCGCCCATCTGCAGTTCCGGCGGGACCGCAGCAACAGGAGCCTCGGCAGCATACAACTGTACTGGGGCCGCACGAGCCCGCTGGAGTTCCGCCTGCGCCGCCGCGGCCAGGTCAGGGTGCATGCGGACGCCACGTACCAGGACTTGAGCGAAGCCCTGTTCCGCGAACCGATCGCCATCCGCCGCCTCCGGAAGGTCGAAAGCGCACTCCGCGCCCATCTCGAGCGCTGCTGGCGCCTGCTCGCCGACTCCCCGCCGCGGCGCAGGGCTTTCGTCGCCGGCGAGGCCGACTGCCACGCCGGGCTCATGCGCCGCTACGGACACCACTGGCGTTCGGGAGACCCGCTGGTCCTAATCGACTCGGAGGCGCGCATCGGTTTCGCCAGCGAGGCCGAACGGCGCGCCGACGACGCCGAGACCCGGGCGCAACTGCAACTCGACGACGCGGTACCGATGCCCAGGAAGCTCGACGCCGTGGGCGTCCTGCCCTCGGGCGACCTCGCGCTCGTCGAAGTGAAGGACGTCGACGGCAGCATCGACCGCGCCATCGTGCAAGCGGCCGCGCACCAGGTCCGGTTTTCGCGACTGCTGACGCAGGGCACGCTCCGGGATGCGGTCCTGGCGATGGTCGACCAGAAGGCCGCCGCCGGGCTCATCTCCCACCAATGCCCCCGCCCCGCCCACGCTCCGCGCATCGTGCCGTGCATCGCGGCGCCCGACGCCTCGCCCGACTGGGCCGATGCATGGCGCCACGCATTCGATCAGTGCGGTCGCGAACTGCGGGCCGCGCTGCAGGACCTCGTCTTCCTCCGCCTCGATGCCCACGGACGCATCCTGGAACGGACCCCGCGCTGACCGCGCCACGCGCTCGCCGCGATCCGGGGATCGGTTCGAGGGCCATCCCGGCTCCCACCCGTTCGCATCCATCCGCGTGGACACCGACACGCACGATCCGGCCCACACATCCGGTCACCGTGCGATTACCATACGAACGTCCCCGGGTCATCCATCTAGGCGAGTCCCGCACATGGCCACCTATTCGCAGATCAGGGAATGGGTCCAACGCAACCACGGCTGGACCATCCAGCACGACTGCTGGATCGCCCATTGCAAGGAACTGGCCGGACTCAACCCGCGGCGCGCCTGGAATCGCTCGCAACCCAACCGAAGCGATCCGTGCCCCCCCGATAGGCAGCCAGCCATCATCGCGGCCTTCCGACATTTCGGCATGCTCCCCGACGACTAGACACCCGAAACCTTCAATCATCCGCGCGCCGAGCGCGGCATCCGCCACACCCCTCGGTCAGGCGACGCGCGTCGTTACGGCCCGTTGACGATCCTCCGCTCGTGGCCGAGACTGCGCCGGTCGCCGGGACAACGCCGGAAGCGTCCCGTCACATCCGCCGATCCGCGGCGCGGCGATGGCCGTGCCGCGCGGAGAGTGCGTGATACGGCGGCCCCGAATGGCGCCGCCACTCGCGGCGCGACGGCGCCCCGGCGACAACCCGCTCCCCCAGCCGTCAGAGACAAAGCCCGGCCGCGTGTGCCGGCGCAGCACTTCCTGGGGCGGGCTCCGGCTGGCGCTCGGGGGCGGGCGTTGCGGCCGCCTCTTTCTCGCTGCCCGCGCCTGCCAGTAGACAATGTCGGGATCCCGGCCCGTGCCCGGGTCCGCGTCCGACCCGTCCTCCACGTACGCCCACACCAGCGCCTCGCCGATCCACCGCCAGGAACTGAAACAGGTCGCGATCCACCGGACTCGGCAGCGTGGTAGGCATCGACGGTTCGCTCATGTCGCAGTCTCCCCGTCCCTGCGTCCCCGGTGCCCCGCTCCGCGGCGGCGCCACCGGCGACCACGACGCCACGGGCACCCGCGCCGGTCAACCGGACCTCGCCCCTGCGTGCCGTGCGAATTGGCGCACGCCGGTCGCTCCCCGACCGCATCCCCCTCGACTTCGGGGGGCCACCGACGCCCACGTGCGGAGCTCGGCCGCGGACAGGCTGGCGCGGCCCCGCGCGCGGTCAAGGCCGGGGCCCTGCCGGGCGGCGCTGACGCGCCGGCCCTGACCGCGAGCGCGGCGTCCGCGCCGTGGCATCAGCGTCCGAGCAATCCGTCCGGGGAAAGAACATCGTGACCGCCACCAACGAACCCGCCGCGCCGCTGCGCGGCGCCAGCTACCTCGTGCCCGTCGACAACGTCACGGCGCTGCTCCGTCACGCCGCCAGGCTCCTCGAGCGCGCCCGCAAGGCCAGCGTCGACTGCGGTCTGGAGTGCCGCATCGAGCCGCAGCCCCAGGTGCTGCGCGACGGCGACCTGCACCAATGGGTCACGATCCTGTCGCGCCCGCCCGCGGTGCGTGGCTGGTCATTTGCCGCCCGCTACGACATCGATCCGCACGGCATGACCGCGGCCATCCCGCACGCCGCACCCGGGGTCGAGCTGCCGCGACGCCACTGGCTGCTGCGCGAGCCCGTCTGCGAACACTGCGGCAAGACGCGGGACCGCCGCGCCGTTTTCCTCCTCGCGCACGCCGACGGGCGTCACATCCTGGTCGGCCGCTCGTGCCTCAAGGCGTTCCTCGACCGCCCCGACCCGGACCGCGTCGCGGCGCTGTTCGACCGCCTCGTGCCCGCCGCGATCGTTGGCCGCTACCTGTTCCGCGACCCCGCCGCCCCGAACCACGGTGGCGGCTATCTCGACGGCGTCGAGGAACTCGCCTGGACCGCCGGCATCGTCGCGCGCTACGGCTGGCGGTCCGTCGCGAAGGCCGACGCCGAGCGCACCGCCACGGCATCCCGCCTCGCGTTCCTCATGGAGCGCCCCGACCCGAAGCTCCGGGCGCTGTGGGACACCGAACGGGCCGCGTGCGCGCCGACCGACGACCACTACGCGACCGCACGCAAGACCATCGAGCTCATTCGCGGCGCACCGCCCGACAGCGAGTACCTCGTCAAGCTCCAGGCGCTCGCCGCTGCGCCGGCGGTGCACGTCCGCGACCGCGCGCTCTGGTGCAGCGCGATCACCCTGCACATCCGCTGGCGAGCGCAGCCGGTCGAGCGCGCCGCCGTCGCCGACGCGCCGCCAGTCGAGCCCGGCCGCCAGGTCGTCGAGGGCCGCATCGTCAAGCTCGACATCCGCACGTACCGCAACTTCTGCCGCGAGGTCATGACCGTCCAGGACGGCCACGGACGCAAGTTCTGGGGCACCCAGCCGCGCTTCCTCTACGAAGCCAAGGAGGGCGACGCCGTCGCCTTCCGGGCCGACGTGGAGCCATCGCCCGACAACTCCGCGTTCGGGTTCTTCAAGCGCCCGACGCGCGCGCCGCAGGCTGCCTGACCGCCACCGAACCCAAGGAGAACCCCCATGCAAGCCACCCTGACCCCCGTCGCCGAGGCGTTCCACGAGCTCCCTGAGGCGCAGCCCCTGTCCTGCGGCATCACCGCGCACCTCGTCGTTCCGTCGCACATCGACCCGGGTCCGGCGTGGCGCTACGCGCGCCAGGACCGCGTCACGCGCGCCCGACATACCGGCTGGTACGCCGACGACGACCAGTTCGAGACCCTCACCGGGTTCGTCTACGCGTTCACGGCCGATCCAGACGACGAGGACGACGATCCGCCCACGACCTACTACGCGCTGGTCGAGTCCGACGGCACCGACTGCCATTACCTCGACCCCGACGTCTACGACGACCCCGTGACGGCCGCCCATGCCGCCGACCGCATGGCGGAGCTCCTCGCGGAACTCGAGCGCGAGTGCCGCACGCTCCGCGACCTGGCCGCGCAGGCGCGCTACGAACTCGCCGAGGCCAACCGGGTGCGGCGCGACGCGCTCGGCATCCTGCGCCATCTGCGCAACTGCCCCGCCGATGGCGACGCGCTCGCGCCCGCGTTCGTGCGGCTCTGGCGGCAGGGCGGCGCAGGGCGGCGGCACGCCTTCGAGCTGACCGACGAGCACCGTCCGTCGCCACGGGAACGTCCGTTCGACCCGGAGCGCGTCGCCACGCGCGCCGAGTGCCACGCCGACGCCTGGCGCGAGGGCTGGGACTGCGCGGCGACGTCCTGACGGCCCGCCGGCGCCGCTCCTCCCCCCGGCCGACCGTCAGTTCAGGCGGTCGCGCAGCGCCTTGCCGGCCTTGAACGCCGCAACGCGCGACGCGGCGATGTCGAGCACCTCGCCGGTGCGCGGATTGCGGCCCGTGCGCGCGCTACGCTCGCGCACCTCGAACGTGCCGAACCCCGGGATCGTCACCGACTCGCCGGCGGCCAGCCGCGCCGCGATGGTCTCGAGCACGCCGTCCACGGCCTCGGCGACCGCAACCTGCGCGAGGCCCGTCCCGTCCGCGACGGCTGCGACCAGTTCCTTCTTGTTCATCCTGAGATTCCCTGTGCTCGGCAGCCGCGCCCCACGCACGCCCCACCGAGCGCGATTCTACCGCCGCGACCGCCGCCGGCATGCCGATCCGGGCTCCCGCCGGCGCGCCCGTCCGGCCACCCCCGCCCGAATCCCGGCCGGGAGCCTGCCGCGCCCGCCCGGCCCGTCAAGGCGGGGCCCCTGCCGGGCAGCCGGCCGACCTGGCGGTCGGCGGCGGCCTTGACCGGCCGGACCGCGGCGCGGCGCCCGCGTGGCCATCGGGCTTCGGCCCAGCCACCGCAAAGAGGAGACCCCATGCCACCCACCAGCGATTCCGGGCCGGCGCCCGAGCGCATCGACCGCTTCCGCGGCGCGTACGCCTTTCTCTCGAACTTCCACCACGCCCCGTTCCAGTGGCAGAGCCAGGTCTGGAACACGGCCGAGGCGGCCTTCCAGGGCCAGAAGACCCTCCACGCTCTCGAGCGCGAGCGCATCCGCAAGGCTCGGTCCCCCGCCGCCGCCAAGCGTCTCGGCCGCCGCGTGGACCTCCGCCCCGACTGGGAGCACGTCAAGGACGACGTCATGCGCTCGATCCTGCAGGCGAAGTTCACCCTTCCGGAGCTGCGCGACGCCCTCCTCGCCACCGGCGACGCGGAACTCGTGGAAGGCAACGACTGGGGCGACACGTACTGGGGCGTCTACTGCGGCCACGGCCGCAACCGGCTCGGTCAGACCCTCATGCGCATCCGGGACGGCATCCGCAAGCGCGCCGGGTCCGCCATGGACGCCCAGCACGCTGCATGGCTGCGCGCGCAGTGCGAGCGCGAGCGCAACGGCCGCTGCGGCGCCGACCACTGCTGGCGCCGCGCCGGCTGGCGGCGGGACGCCGACGGTCCGTCCTGCATCCCGCTCGAGATCCTGCGCCGCCTCGAGGCGGTTGCCGGCTCGTCGACCACCCCCTGACCCCAAGGAGACCCGCACCATGCCACGCCTCGAACTTCCCGCCCCCTGCCACCTGTGCGGCCAGACCTGCGTGTCGAACCGCCGCGGCCACGTCGTGCGCCGCCTGGACCGCGCCGACCTCGGCCGCCCGGCCGAGCGCACCGACGCCGACGCCTGCCCCTGGCGGCAGTGCCCGCACCGCCCGTCCGGTTTCATGCCCGAACCGGTCATCGAAGACCAGCGCAGTTTCGGCGTCGTCGCCTCGACCTGGCCCCCGCGTGGCCGGCCGCCGGTCGTCCTGTCCCTGCACCGGGTCCGGGCCGCCGCCGAGGCCGACCGCGACGCCCTCGCCGCCGCCTCTCCGATGCCGCGCCCGCGCGGCGCCGCACGCACCGACTACGACGTGGTCGAGTTCCCGCACGCCCTGATCGCCGCGCAGCTCGACGCCGTGGAGGAGATCGGCTACGGACACGGCTACGAGAACGCCATGGAGTCCGCCTGCGAGCGCCTGCGCGAAGACGGCCGCCTGCCCGCCGCCACCGCCGCCCTGCACCGCCTCGCCGACCTGCATCCGCGCCTGTTCGCCGACACCATCGGCTACCTGTTCGGCGTCAGCACCGACATCGCGGAGGCCGTGACCGAGAGCGTGCGCCTCGGCTACGCCCTCGACGGGCCGCTGGACGCCGCGCTGAACGCGCTGTCCGCCGAGTCCGCGCCGACCGCGACCCGGCCATGAAGCTGCACCGCATCGTCGGCCGCGCCCGCATGTGCGGTCCGTCCGCCATGTCCGCCGTCACCGGCCTGCCCACCCACGACTGCGCGGCGCTCCTACGCGAAGTCACCGGCCGCAGCCAAATCCACGGGGTGCATCAGGACCACCTGGTCGCGGCGCTGGCGCTCGCCGGCTGGCGCTGCGCACGCGAGCCCCACCCGCCCGCAGCGCGGCCGACGCTCGCCGCCTGGCTGCGCGCCCACGACACCTTCGCGCACCCGTTCGTGCTGGTCGTGCGCAACCACTACGTGGCGCTCGGCGCCGGCGAGATCGCGGACAGCGGCTGGCTCTACGCCCGGCGCCCGATGCCGGTCGCCACCGCGCCGCACCGCCGCATCCGCGTGCGCGAGACCATCGCCTGCCGCCCCGCTTGACCGCGCCAGACCCGCCCGGCATTCGGCGGGCACGGATGCACGCGCGCAACGCTTGCTCGGGCGTCACCATCCTCGCGCGGCGCGTGCGCCCGGTCGAAGGCCGAGCCCTAACGGGCGGCGCTGGCGCGCCGGCCTTGAGCGGGCGTCCGCGCCGCGCCGCTTGCGAGCCGTCCGAGCAGTTTTTCCCTGGACAGGGACCCTTCCGACCACGGAGCACACGACATGCAAGCACAAGCCTTCCTCGAGCGGCATACGCCGCGCCTGCTGGAACTCGTCAACGGCGATGGCCCGGCGATCCCGGACCGCGCCGGCCTCCGCGCGTTCCTCGCCCGCGTCCACGGCGACTTCGAGACCGTCGCCGACAAGCCCGGCAGACGTCCCGCGCTGCCCGGCGAGGACACTTTCTGGTGGTGCGTCACCATCCTCGAGGAACTCGACGAACTGCCGCCCGCCGCGGCGGCCCGGGATCCCTACGTCGCCATGATGCGCGACCAGCTGCGCGGCATGGCGGGCCGCCTCGCCGACGGCGAACCGCTGCCCGACGGCTTCGAGATCCACTGGTTCGACGACGACAGCGACGGCGGCGACTGAGCCCCGCGACACGCCGGGGGCGGGCGGCGCAGCGGTGCGCGCCGCCCGCCGCCCCGACACCGTCGCAAAACCGCCGGCGCGGTTCCGCGCAACCCCGCGCGGTCCGGTTCGGCGCGTTGACCGCCGTTTTCGCGGGTGTGACGATCATCCGTCCCGCACCCGGAATCCGCACCCCGATGAGCCCCCGAGACCCCGCCGCACCCCGTTTCCCGCGACCTGCCTGCCCCTGCCCGCGCGCGCCGCGACCGCGCCCCGCAGCGCCGTCCGAGACCCCCTGCCCGCCCTGGACGCCCTGGACGCCGCTGCGCCGCCGCACCATCGAGCGGCTGCTCGACGACTACCCTGGCGAGCATCCGGCGGCCTGCGAACTCGACAGCGTGTTCCGCCCGGGCCGCGCCTGCCGCGGACCGCACTGGCGCGGCCGGCTCCGGGACCTCGAGCGCCGCGGATCACTCTCCGACGTCTCCGAGTGCGCCGGCCTGCTCGTGTTCTGCCAGGAGACGCGGCTGATCCGCGCCTCCGAACTGCCCGGCTGGCTCTACCGCGTGCTGCACAACGAGTGGCGCCGGGGACGCCTGCCCGGCGTCAACCACGCGCGCATGAGCGACGCGGCCCGGCGCGGCGCCGACGTGCTCGCGCGCCTCGGCATGCTCGCCTCGTAGGCGCTCCCCAAGGCGCTTCCGCACCCCCCCGTGGAGATCTACGTCGGCAACCTGCCCTATACGGCCACGGACGCGGACGTGGCGGCCCTGTTCGAGCCCTTCGGCGCGGCCCGCGTGCAGTTGATGGCGGACCGCGCGACCGGCCGTTCGCGCGGGTTCGCGTTCGTGACGCTGGCCGACGACGCGGCCGCCCGCGCCGCCATCGAGGCGCTCAACGGCCACACCCTCGGCGGGCGCGCGCTGCGCGTCGACAAGTCCGCCGGGGATCCCCGGCCGCGGGGGGCGCGGCGGCGGCCCTGACGCCGCCCGCGTGCATCGGCGCACCTGCCCGGCGCGGCGAACCTTGAAGCGAGAAAGCGACCGCCCGCCCGGGCGGCGAGTGCCGGGAGACGGAACCGGAGTTCCGTTCCCGGCGTACGGGGCATCACCGCGCCAGCGCCTTGAGCAGGCTTGCGCCCGCCGCCGCGCCGAGCAGCTTCGGCCGGTGCGCGAGCGACGTGGCGCGCGCGGTCCTGCCGCTCGCCGCCACCTCGATGCGCACCAGGTCGCCGTCGATGCGACGCACGACCTGCCGACGCCCGCTCGCCCTGGCCGCGTACGCGGCGCGGGCGACCCTTCCGTGCCGCACACCGGCGGCCACACGCATGTCCACATGCATGGTCTTCTCCTCTTTGCTTTGGAAACTATCGGCGGAACCGCCGACACGTCGCCTTCGGAACGAAGGACGAATCACGGCGCAACGTACCCCCGGCGCGAGCCGCGCGCAACCGGAAACGCGGCGTCCGATGCCCGCCCGCGCAGACCAGCGCAATGCGCGCTCCGCAGGCGCTCGGGGCCGGAGGCGGACGGCGCGGCGGCTGTGGGCAGCGAGTCGCGACCGCTGGCCTCGGCGGCGTCGAGAACCAACGGCCCGCGCGGCCCGGTCTGGGGCGGGAACCGGCGGCGCGCCGTCGTTTCCCCCAGCCTGCGTCCGCGCGGCCGCCCGTCAAGGCCGGGGCTCTGCGGGTGCCGCCGCCGGACCCCTGCCGACGCGACCGCCACCGCACGCGCCGGGAGCGGCGGCAGCCTTGACCGGCGGCCCCGGCGCGGACCGCCCGGGACGGGAAACGACCGCACGCCCGAGGAGGCGCCCATGACCGACCCTCATCCACCCGCCGATCCCCGACCGCCCTTCGCCTACGCCGGCATCGGTTCCCGCCGCACCCCGGACGCCGTGCTCGCGACGCTCGCGGACCTCGCCGAGACCCTGGGCCGCGCCGGCTGCGTCCTGTCCACCGGCGGGGCCGACGGCGCGGACCGGGCGTTCGAGACCGGCGCGCTGCGCACCGACGCGCCCGTCACCGTCCACGCGCCCTGGTCCGGCTACAACGGCTACCGCCCCGGACGCGAGCCGGAATCCGACATCGACGTGTGCGTCCCCGGTCGCACCGACACCGTTCGCGGCGAGCCGTACGCCGACCTTGCGCGCCGCCACCACCCCGCCTGGGAGCGCTGCGGCAGGGGCGCCCGGGCGCTGTTCACGCGCAACGTCGCGATCCTTGCCGGGGCGCTCGCGGACGACGGCGAGTCGCTGCCCGTGCTGGCCGTGGTCGCCTACACACCGAACGGCCTGCCGACCGGACGCGACGCCGGCGGCACCGGCCACACCCTGCGCGTCGCGGCCGAACTCGGCATCCCCGCCGTCAACGTTGCCCCAGCCACGCCGGCGGCGGACAACGCGGCCGCGCTCGAACGGGTCCCGGCCACGCTGCGGGCGGCGGTGCTCCGCCACTTCCCCGGCCTGCCGAGGTAGTTCCTTGCGCCGCGTCCGCTACGCCATCGACGAGGCCGCCGCGCTGCGGGCCGGCGCCGTGCGTCAGGGCGCCGAGCTGCGCATGCCGTGCCCCGCGCACGACAGCTCCCCGGAGACGCTCGCCCTGCGCGACGGCGCGACCGCGCCCGTGTGGCACTGCCACGCCGGCTGCGACCCCGCCGTCGTGCGCGACGCGCTGCTCGCCGCGGGCATCCTGGTGCGCCGAACCGGCGGCGACGCCGCCCGCCCCGACCGGCCCGCCGACCGCGGCGCCGCGACGCCGCCCTGGATCCGCCGCGTATGGGACGAGGCCGCGCCGATCGGCGGCACGCCGGCCGACGACTACCTGCGTGCCCGCGGTCTGGCCCCGCCCTGGCCGAAGGCGCTGCGCTGGGACGCGTCCCGCGCCCGCATGATCGCTCCGGCGGTCCGCGACGGCCGCCTGCGCGGCCTCCACGCCACCCGCCTGCCGGGCCGCGAACGACGTTCGCACGGGCCCGTCAACGGCGCCGCCGTGCGTCTCGCCGCGGTGGCCGATGGGCGGCTCGCCCTCGCCGAGGGCATCGAGACCGCACTCGCCTACACCGCGCTCGCGGGCATACCGACGTGGGCCGCCCTATCGGCCGCCGGCCTGAAAAACGCCCCGCTGCCGGACGGCGTCCAACGCCTGGTGATCGCCGCCGACTTCGACGGCGCCGGCCTCGTGGCTGCGGAACATCTCCAACGCCGGGCGCGCGGCGCCGGGATCGACGTGCGCATCCACCCGCCGGCGGCGCTACGGCACCGACTGGGCCGACGTGCTCGCGGACCGGACCCGGCGTCGCGGCGTCGGCTAACACCGGCCGGCCGCGCCAGCGATCCGACACCGCGCCGGCGCGGCCGCGACGCCCCCGCCACCAGTTCCCGGGCAGGCCGAGGCAGCCGCGGACCGCGCCGGACACGGTTTCCCCCGGGGCGTCCGCCACCGCCCGCGTCCCTGCCCGGTCAGTCCAGAACCAGATGGCCCCGGGCGCACGCGCCGCCGTCCCGGCCGCGACCCAACCACCGCCGACCGGCGGCCCTGCACCGTCGCCAGGACGCGGTCCTCAGGCGGCTCGCGACGATGTTCGGAAGCACGGACCCGTCGCCTGCGGTTCACCCGGCGGCCCTGCCGCTCGAACCACGCCACGGCCGGGCGGGACGCGTTGACTTCGGACCCCAGCCGGATGACCTCCTCCGAACCGGTTAACGCGCCCTGCTCGGTGTCGGTGAGGTCGCGTCAGGCCCGCGCGGCGTGCCCCGGAGCGACCCGCTCGCGGAAGGTCGGGTCGCACAGGTAGCCGTCGACGCAGGCGGCGGCCGGTGGACGACCTCGTGGGGCTTTGCCATGTCGGCCCTGCGGCGGTCCATGCGGACGGAGCCAGTGCGACTCTTTGGCCGGACTGTTCGGCAAGGTCCTTGCGCCGCCGGGACGCTACGCGGACAACGGCCCCGAACGCGACTTGGGCAACCGTCACCTCACTCGGCTTTGGCCGGCAGAACGTCGATCCGCCTGGCCAGGCAGCGCCGGTCGTGCTTCATCTCGTCGGTGACGGTGAGCGTCACCTGCCGGCTGGTGAAGAACGCCATCTGCGCGAGATCGAACATCCTCGACGCGTCCGCCCTGGAGATGTACTCCCCCGCGCAGTCGAAGGTCACCCACTTCCCGACCGGGCAATCCAGTCCGTGGTCGTACGGCGACTCGCTGATCAGCGCCATGCAGCCGCCGTACCGCGACTCGTCCGTCGCCAGCACGCGCGAGACGTTGACCCGCTCGAGCTTGCCCTCGGCCGCGTACGCCATGAGCGGCGTTGCGCACAGGCCCACCAGCACCCAGGTCATCAGCTTTTTCATCGTCCGCAATCTCCTCACTGAGTTGGGGACCCGGCGGTTACTCGCCGGCGTCCCTGGTCATTCCATCCACCACCCACGACTTCCTCCAACCCCGGAGCAAGCCGCGCGGCATGTACCTGATCGTTACCGTGAACGTGAACGTCGTGGCCAAGCCGTCCTCGTCGGTGGCCGTGACGGTCACCTCCACCTCGCCCTCCCCAGCGTCGTCGCTGGAACGGAGTCGCAGCACGCCGTCTTCCGTGACCTCTACGGTCAGCAGCGACGGATCCCCCGACACCGCGACATACCGCAGACCCCCACCGTCCGCCGCCCGAACCACATCGGACAGGTCCAGCCGCGCCGAGTCCCCGTCCGTGCCAAGCTCCGCGCGGGGCGACGGGTCGGTGACCTCGGGACGCGCCTTGAACAGCGTCAGCGTGCCGGTGACGCGCAACTCGATCCCGTCGAAACACCTGTACTCCTCGAACTCGCCGCACCGGGTCACTGGCAGCTCGGGGGCGGCAAGGGTCACCCTCGTGGGAGACCCTCCGTCCTGCATCACGCTCAGCGTGTTGCTTTCCAGGGCGCCGGCAGCCACTCGCATGCTGGCGGGAATCGCCTCGCCGCCCGTTACGGTCACTTCCGGGAGCAGCTCCAGAGGGGCGCCCTCCCTGAGCGACGCCCTGATCGACGCCGGACCCGGGGCCGGCAGGTCCGCATCGATGCGTTCGAGCACCAGCGTCAGCGGGAACGGGGCGCCCGGGTTGTCCGCCAGCCGGACCTCGGTCAACTGGGACAACCCCTCAAAGAAGCCCTCGGGCAGCTCCCGGATCCGGTTGTTCGCCAGCATCAGACGACGCAGGTTGGACAGGCCCATCAGGTCCTTCGACTTCAGCGTCGTGATGCCGCGGCGGTACAGCCAGAGAAAACTGCGCCATTCCAGGTCGGCCTGATCCACCAGGTGACACGCCTTGGAGCGACGCACGCCATCCTGGATCTGCGGCGTACGGTCGCAGACGCCCTCGTCGATGGTCACGCGGGCCGTTGCGTCGGCCAACGCAACCGCGGCCCCGACGGGCTCCTGCAGGGTCACAGTGAAGGTCTCCCGTGGCGGCTCGATGTCCTCGTCGTCATGAATGGCGATGGCCAGGGTGACCTCGGTGTCGCCCGCCGCCAGGGTCAGGGAACCGCTCTCCGCGTCGTGGTCGGCGGCGTCGGCGGCAACCTCCTCTTCTTCCGCGCTCACGACGTAGTCGATGGCCGTGTCTGCGTCCCGCGCACGGGAGATGGACACCGTCAGCGCCACGACACCCCCCTCCCGTCCGGACACTTCCGTCGTGGCGAACGAAACCAGGTAGCCGACCGTGACCTCCAGGGTCTGCTTGACCGTCTTGTCGTGGCTGTCCGTTGCCGTGACCTCGACCGTGGCCGTGCCGTCGCCGACCCCGTGGACGACCATCGTGTCCTTCTCGACCGTCACCGTGACGATCTCCTCGTCGGAGGACACGGCGGTGTAGGTCAACGCGCGCCTCTCGGGGTCCCGGAAGTACCTGGAGAGGTCTACCTCCGTACCCGTGTCGACGTCCACGGTCAGGGGTTCGAAATCCCGGATGGATACCGGAGGCTCGTTCGGCCGGACGCCGCCGCCACCGCCGCCGCCGGAACCGCCGCCACCGCCGCCCGGCGGCTCCGTCGAGCCGGGCGTGTTGTTCGTCACCGACATGGACGGGAACGTCGCCACGTCGTTGCCGCTGGCGTCCTGCAGCGGATTGCTCCCGGGCGTCGTGTAGCTCACCGAGACCGACTGCCCCCCCGTCACCGCCGAGGCCAGCGTGAGCGTCACCGTCGCGTCCGCGACGGCCACGGACGAGACGCTCCGAGCCTGCGCGGCCACCGTCACGCTGAAGGCGCTGGCGGCGGGCACCGAGGCTTCGTCCAGATCCTCGTTGAAGACGACCGCCAGCGTCGCCCCGTTCACCGTCGCGCTCGAGAAAGTCGGCGCCGTGGAGTCCGCGATCTGGTAGTCGACCTTGTGGTTCGCGTCGTGCCCCAGCCCCGCGTGGGCGAGGTTCGCATCGACACTGGCGTTGGCCGCGTCCTTGATCGTGCCGCCGTTCACCTCGAGCGTGTTCTCCAGCACCGCGATGCCCTGGCTCGAGATGTTCGGGTTCACGACCGTGTAGCCGAACGTCAGCGTCGTCGTCCCGCTGCCGCTCTCGTAGTCCGCCCACTTCTCGCCGAACGCCGGGTCCATCTTGATCTTGAGCCGCGGCGTACCCCCCGCGGTGTCGACGGCCACCGCCTTGTCGAAGGTGACCTGCACCTGGATCTTCTCGCCGAGGCCGTAGGTCTCCGGGGAGCCGCTGTTGTCCTGGTCGCGCGAAGGCGTCGAGGAGACGGCCACGCCGGTGACGGCGGGGGCTGGTGGTAGTGGGTCGCCGAGGATGCGGACTTGCAGGCTCCTTAAATTAGCATCCGCATTCCAACTGCTGCCGGATCTCTGGATGGAAGCGTCGGCGATACTCCAACCGGATGCCCCGTCCGGATCCTCCGCGGTAGAGTCCGTCTGGCTGGCTCTCCCTGTCGCCGTGTTGTCGAGAACAAAAACGTAGGTGCCGCCGGCCTCAAGGGTCGTCCCGGAAGGCGCGGTGAACGTGACGCGCCCTTCTACCGACGACGAATTGGTCAGCGTGGCAACCGTATCCCCCGGCGACCCAACCCCTTGATCGTTTAACTCTGTGACGCTCGCACCGAGGTTCGGGAGGCTATATTGCGGGTCGAGCTTCAGAGTGACGCCGCTCAGACTGTAGCCGGCCGCCGTCGAGCCCGCGCGGAAAAACTGGGCTCTCCTCGTGGCTAGACTGGCACCCAAAGACGTTGACGTCTGTCCGATGTTGGACACCAGCACGCGCGGCGTGGACCGGTCGGAGAAGCTCGCCGCCTCGTTGCCCACGACGTCGACGATCTTGTTGGCCGTGCCCGTGGGGGGCTTCGTGTAGCTCACCTTGAAGCCGCGGTCCGCGGCCCCCAGCGCGCTCGCCAGCGTCAGCACCAGCGAGTCGCCGCTGATCGACGGCTGCGTCGTCGCGTGCAGGCTCACCGAGGTGTCGGTGCCGTCCGAGGCCGTCTTCGTCACCGCGAACGCGTCGTTCGCGAGGCTCGCCGCCGCGCCGAGGGTTTCGTTGAAGACGAGGGTCAGCTTGTCGCCGGCCACGCGGGCCGAGGAGACGGTCGGCCCCATCGTGTCCACCGGGTGGCCGTTGACGCGGATCAGCAACGCGGTGTTGCTTCCGCTCCATGTACCACCCGTTCTAGACCCGCTATCGTCGCGAACCGACCAACCGGACTGTCCGCCCGAATCCTCGCCGCTCTCTCTCGTCAGGCTGACCGCCCCGGTTGTCGTCGTATCCAGGACCACAGAGTAAGTGCCATTCGCCGCAAGCGTGGTCCCGGCCGGCGCCCGGAAGGTGAGATTGCCGGCGGCCAGCGTCGGCGGATTGGTCAGCGTGGCGACGGCCATCCCGGTCGGCAATCCGCCCGGGGTTGTAGTCTCGACCCTTACACGCAGGTTCGATCCCGGCGCCGAATGGAACTTCACGTCGATGCTGGTCAGGGCATAGCCCTCGGCGCTCGGTCCCGTCACGAACGCCTGGGCCGAGGCGGCGGTGGAGAACAGCCGGTGAGAGATCAACGAATGAACTGTCTGGTCGATGTTGGAAACCAGCACGAGCGCCACGGACTGGCCGGAGAAGTTGGCCGCCTCGTGGCCGTGCGCGTCGACGATCTTGTTGGCCGTGCCCGTGGTCGGCTTCGTGTAGCTCACCTTGAAGCCGCGGTCGGTGAGCGCCACCGCGCTCGCCAGCGTCAGCACCACCGAGTCGCCGCTGATCGACGGCGCCGTGCTGCTCAGGCTCACCGCGGTGTCGCCGCCGCCCGACGCCGTCTTCGTCACCGCGAACGCGTCGTTCGCGAGGCTCGCCGCCGCCCCCAGGGGCTCGTCGAAGGCGATCGTCAGCTTGTCGCCGTCGACGCGGGCGGACGAGAAGGACGGCCCCGTCGTGTCCACAGCCTGGTTGCCGAACGTCGGCACCTGGCCGCCGCCGGCGCCCCGCAGGGGGTTGTTCGCGGGCTTCGTGTAGCGCACCGTGACCGTCTGGCCGAGGGTCACCGCCGACGCCAGCGTGAGCGTCACCGTCCGGCCCGAAATGGCCACGCCGCCGGCGGCCACGTTGCGGCGCGTGCCGTCCACCGTGACGTGGAAGTCCCCGGGCGCCGGCACGGAACTCGCGTCCAGTTCCGTGTCGAAGGTCAGGGTCACCGTCGTGCCGCTCGCCCCCGCGACGGCAAAGGCGGGCACCACCGGATTCGTGGAAGCCAGGACGCGCACCAGCATCGCCGCGGAGCTTGACGTCCAAGTGCTGCCCCCCTTCTGATTGGCGGCGCTCGCGTCCGCGACCGTCCAGCCGGGCGCTGCGCCCGCATCGTCGCTGTCGGAGCTGCTCAAGCTGACCGTCCCCGACGTCGCCGAGTCCACCACCACGTAGTAGCTCGTGTTGGCCGCCAGGGTGGTACCCGCAGGCGGGGTGAACTGGGCCGTGGACAGCGTCGACGGGTTCGTCAACGTGGCAACGGTTGTCCCCGTCGGGGCCCCCGATGCCGGCTCCACGACCCTCACACGCACATCCGTACTCGGCGCTGTACCGAACCCCACGTCGACGCGGACCAGCTCGTAGCCGGTCGCGTTCGTTCCCGTCGTGAAGAGCTGGGCCACGTTGACGCTGGCCAGGTCCGCGCTCGAGTCGGCGGTCTGCCCGATGTTGCTGACCACCACCTGGCTGACGGCCTCGAAGAAGTCCGCCACGTCGACCCTGTCGACGCTCCGGAGCGGATTGGTGGCGGGCTTCGTGTAGCGCACCGTGACCGCCTGCCCGGCCGTCACCGCCGACGCCAGCGTGAGCGTCAGCGTCGCGCCCGAGACGGCGACGCTGGACACGGTGCGCCGCGTGCCGTCGACCGTGACCTCGAAGTCCCCGGGCGCCGGCACGGAGCCGGTGTCCAGGTTCCCGTCGAAGCCCACCCTCAGGTCCGTGCCGATCACCTCCGCGCTCAAGTAGGTCGACTGCAGCGGGTTGACGAGACCGTTCACGCGGATCAGATGGACGTCAGAAGAAGTAACCCAGGCGCCAGTGCTGGAGTGGCCGACATCCTTGACGGTCCAGCCGGCGGCCCCGCTTTCGACATGGGAACTCGAGAACGGGAGCCCCCCCGTCGTCGTCGAGTCCAGCACCACGAAGTACTCCGTGTCGGCCGCGAGCGTGGTTCCGGCGGGCGCCGTGAAAGTCTGGTTGCCCGTCCCCAGCGACGACGGTTTCGCCAGCGTGGCGACCGTCGCCCCCGTCGGGCTCCCGCCGGATCCCGACACCACCCGCACGCGCAGACCCGCGCCCGGCGCGTCCGTGAATTGCACGTCGACGCTGCTCAGGGCGTAGCCATCGTGGTGCGACCCCGTCGTGAAGCCCTGGGCCCTCTGAGCGAAGAGCGTCCCTCCGCCGCGAACAGTATGATCGATGTTGGAAACCAGCACGCGCGCCACGGCCCGGCCGGAGAAGCTCCCCGCCTCGTTGCCCACGGCGTCGACGATCTTGTTCGCCGTGCCCGTCGCGGGCTTGGTGTAGCTCACCTTGAAGCGGCGGTCGGCGGACGCCACCGCGCTCGCCAGCGTCAGGACCACCGAGTCCCCGCTGATCGCCGGCGCCGTCGAGCTCAGGGTCACCGAGGTGTCGGAGCCGTCCGACGCCCGCTTCGTCACCGCGAACGCGCTGTTCGCGAGGCTCGCCGCCGCGCCCAGGGTCTCGCTGAAGGTGAGGGTCAGCTTGTCGCCGGCCACGCGGGCCGAGGCGACCGCCGGCGCGGTCGTGTCAACGTCAGCCTTGATTGCGATCAACGGGACGTCCGTCAATGAGGACCATGACGCGCCGCTCGCCGACGCGTCCCGCCCGCTCGCTTCGTCGGCAATGGACCATCCGCTCGCCGCTCCAGCGTCCTCCGCGTCGCTGGCAGTTCTCCCTACGAAGTAGGTGCCGTTACCGGTCCGCTGCAGCACGACCGCGTAGGTCGTGCTCGCATCGAGTCTCAAGTCGCCCCCTACGCTCGCCGCAAACGTGTTGACCGCGTTCGGCGTGACAGCCCCCTGCCTAGTCAGGGTTCGGACGAGGGTGTCCGGGTGGCCGCCGCTCGTGCTGTAGATGCTCACCTTCGGGGTCACGCCCACGATGCCACCCAACCTCACATCGACCGAGCGGAACAGGTATCCGCCTGTCTGGGCGCCGGTCGTGAAGGATGTCGCTCGCTCCCAGTTGGTGCCGGGGGACCCCGTACCAACGCCAGTATTGGTCGCGGTCGCCGTCTGCCCGATGTTGGAAACCACCACTTTATCGATCGTGGTGCGCACCGTCTGACCGGCGAACGTCGCCACGTCGAGGCCGCCGGCGCCGGCGGTCCGCAACGGATTGGTCGCGGGTTTCGTGTAGCCCACGGTGACCGTCTCTCCGCGCACCACCGCCGCCACCAGCGTCAGCGTCACCGTCGCTCCCGAGACGGCCACGCCGCCGGCGGCCAGGTCGCGGGACGCGCCGCGCAC
>JAJDTI010000098.1 GCA_022827245.1 Pseudomonadales bacterium
TGTCGGACTCGCGCCGGGCTATGCCTTCGGTCCCGGCAACGAGTCCCATTTCCGACTTTGTTTCGCGCAGTCGCACGAACGGCTCGAGGAGGGCCTGCGGCGCGTGGTCGGGTACCTGGAGCGGCACGCGAACAGGCTCGATCGGATTGCGGAGACGCCGTAGCCGCGAGTTGCTCTGGCGGGCGACACCAATGTCATTTCGGCGTTGGCTCCCGGCCGGGCCGAGCGGTCGGCGACGCTTGTAGAGTGGATGGATCGCAACGCGGACGACCTGTTCCTGTCGGTGGTCACCGTCAGCGAGATCGCCCGGGGCATCGCGAAGCTTGAGCGCATCCGGGCGGTGGCGCGGGCGAAACGGTTGCGCGAGTGGTGGGAACTCACGCGGCACCTCCACGGCGGCAGACTGCTTCCGTTCGACGCCGCGGCGGCGGAGATCGCCGGGGCGCTGGGTGACCGGGCGGAGGCCTCGGGCCATACCACGGGCTTCGCGGACATCGCCATCGCCGCCACCGCGGTGCGGCATGGCCTGACGGTGCTGACGCGCAACCTGCGTCATTTCGAGCCGCTCGGCGTCAGCGCCATCGACCCGATCGAAACGCTCCCGCCATGATGTGAACCGTCGGGTGCTTGCGCGCTCGGCCCCGACGACACGGCCCCGACGAGACGTTGGCCTGCCGCCCCCGCGGGCGCTATGCTCCCGCGGTTCCACTTGGCGGAGAGCATCCGATGAGAAAGCGCGTGGCCGGACTCCTCGCGGCCCTGTTGGTCGCGGCGTCGCCCCTGGCGGCCGAGATTCCCCTGGACGACGTCGAGGCCGTCGAGTTCCGCAATGCCGAGGGCAGCGTCACGACCTTCAAGGGCCAGCCCGCCCTGCAGGTGATCGGGCCCATGACCCGGGCCGAGGACAAGCTCGCCGTGGTGGACGCGGAACTCGCCAACGGCACGATCGAAGTCGAACTGGCCGGGGGCGTGCAGGAAGGCGCGATGGCCGCGGCGCGCGGCTTCGTCGGCGTCGCGTTCCACGTCCAGGACGGCGGCGAGAAGTTCGAGGCGTTCTACCTCCGCCCCACGAACGGCCGGGCCGAGGACCAGGAGCGCCGCAACCACTCGAGCCAGTACATCTCGTTCCCGGACCACCCTTGGCACAAGCTCCGCGAGGAGACACCGAGCAGGTACGAGGCGTACGTCGACCTGGTCCCGGACGAGTGGACCAGCGTTCGCATCACCGTGAACGGCGACCAGGCGCGGCTCTACGTGCACGGCAACGAGCAGCCGACGCTCATCGTGAACGACCTCAAGCTGCCGGAGTCGTCCGGACGCGTGGGGCTCTGGGTCGGACCGGGAACGCGGGCCCACTTCCGGAATCTGCGGGTCAGCGCGGAGTAGGGACCGCCGGCGCGCCTCCGCGCGCCTTGACGAGATGCCATGCGCGTTCTCTCCCTCGACCTGGAGGTTGACCGGCGTACGGCGCGCATTCACGCCTTCGCGGCCGTCCGTCAGGACGGCGAGGCGCTGGTCCGTGGGCGTATTCGTGCGGGGGACCTGCCGGCAGCCCTCCGGGAGCTCGATGCGTTCGCCGCCGACGCGGAGTACCTGCTCGGCCACAACCTGATCGACTTCGACGTCCCGCACCTGCGTGCGGCCGCGCCGGAACTCCGGCTGTTGCGGCTACCGCGCCTGGACACGTTGCGGCTCAGTCCGCTGGCGTTCCCGGCGAACCCCTACCACCACCTCGTCAAGCACTACCAGGACGGGGGCCTCGTGAGAGGGCAGCGAAACGATCCCCGGCTGGACGCCGACACGGCGCTGGAACTGTTCGACGACGAGCGGGACGCGCTACGCCGCGCCGATGACGATCTCCTGGTGGCGTGGCACTGGTTGACGGGAGCGGATCCCGACGGCCGCGGGTTCGCGGACCTGTTCAGCGAACTGAGGGGCAGCGGCACACCCCCGGAGGTCGACGCCCGGGCTGCCGTCTCGAGATACCTGTCCGGGCGGTCGTGCGCGCACTGGGCTGACGTCGATGCGGAGGGGGCGGCCGGCTGGCCCATGGCGTACGCGCTGGCCTGGCTGTCCGTCGCGGGCGGCAACTCGGTCATGCCGCCGTGGGTGCGTCACCAGTTCCCGGCGGCCGGCGCGCTGGTGCGCGGGCTGCGCGACGTGCCCTGCGGCGATCCTGGCTGTGGCTGGTGTGCACAGCGGCACGACGCGAGGCGGGAGTTGCGGCGCTGGTTCGGCTACGACGGCTTTCGGCCCGAGCCCGTCACCGGGGACGGTCAGCCCATGCAGGGAGAGATCGTCAGGGCGGCGATGGCGCGTCGGTCCGTGCTTGGCATTCTCCCGACCGGCGCGGGCAAGTCGCTGTGCTACCAGATTCCTGCGCTGTCGCGGTACGACAAGACCGGCGCCCTGACGGTCGTGATCTCGCCGCTCGTAGCGCTGATGGCCGACCAGGTCGCGGGTCTCGAGGCGCGCGGCATCGGCTCGTGCGTCACCGTCAACGGGATGCTGTCCATGCCGGAGCGCACCGAAGCCCTCGACCGGGTCCGGCTCGGCGACGCTGCGATCGTGCTCACGTCGCCCGAACAACTGCGCAACCCGTCCGTGCGGCGCGCCATCGCGCAGCGCGAGATCGGGGCATGGGTCCTGGACGAGGCGCACTGCCTTTCGCGCTGGGGCCATGACTTCCGTCCGGACTACCGCTACATCGGCCGCTTCATCCGGGAACACGGAGGAGACGTACCGGCGCCGGTAATGTGCCTGACCGCCACCGCGAAGCTCGACGTGATCCGGGACATCTGCGATCACTTCCGGGAGCACCTCGGCATCGAGTTCATCGCCTTCAACGGCGGTGCACGGCGCGACAACCTCGAGTTCGTGGTGGCGCCAACCGAGCCGGCGCACAAGTTCTCCGACATCCACGCCTTCCTCGTCGCCGATCTGCCGCCGGACCGGCCGGGGGGCGCAATCGTCTACTGCGCCACCCGAAGACGGTGCGAGGAGGTAGCCGAGTACCTGAGCCGGAAGGGTGTCGAGGCCGCGTACTTCCACGCCGGCCTCGCCCCGGAGAGCAAGAAGGACACCCAGCGCCGCTTCCTCGAGGGCGAAGTGCGCGTGATCGCCGCGACCAACGCCTTCGGCATGGGGATCGACAAGCCCGACGTCCGCCTGGTCATTCACGCGGACATCCCGGGTTCCCTCGAGAACTACCTGCAGGAAGCGGGGCGCGCCGGCCGCGACCGGGAGTCGGCGCGCTGCGTGCTGCTCTACACGGCCGAGGACGTGGAGCGGCAGTTCGGCATGTCGGCGCGCTCGCGCCTCACGCGACGCGAGATCCACGGCGTGCTGCGCGCGTTGCGCCACCTGGACCGCAAGGGGCGGCTGGGCGGCGAGGTGGTGGCGACACCGGGCGAGATCCTGCTGGAAGACGACGAACAGGCCTTCGAGCGCGACAGCGCCACGGACGACACGCGGGTGCGGACCGGCATCGCCTGGCTCGAGGATGCCGCGCTCCTGACCCGCGAGGAGAACCGTGTACAGGTGTTCCCTTCCTCGCTGCTGGTCGACTCCCTGGAGGACGCGCGGCGGCGCCTTGCCGCTCGTGGGAACCTCGCGGAGGAGCGGCGGCAGACACTGCTGCGCCTGGTCAAGGCGTTGATCGAGGCGGACCCGGACGAGGGTATCTCCACGGACGAGTTGATGGGCGCGACGGGCATGACGTCGGAGGCCGTGCAGGGCGCCATGCACGACCTGGAGCAGCTCGGGCTCGCCCGGGACGACACCGCGCTGACGGCGTTCGTGCATGCCGGGGTCGCCCATCCGTCGACCCGGCGGCTCGAGGAGGCGCGGGACCTCGAGGTGGCGCTGATCGGACACATGCGCGAAGCCGCGCCCGATCTCGACCGGGGAGCCTCGTCCATCCTGCACCGCCGGGTCGCGGCCCAGACCCTGAAGGATGCGGGGTTGCCCCACGCGCTGCCCGACCGGCTGCTGCGCATCCTGCGCAGCATCTCGCAGGATGGCCGGGGCGATGCGCGGGCCGAGGGCGGCTCCGGGGGCAGCATCGACTTGAGGACCGTCGGCGCCGAAGCGGTGGCCGTGACGCTGAGGCGGGGCTGGACGGCGTTGGAGCGCACCGCGGAAATCCGTCGTCAAGCGGCGGGCATCCTGCTCGATCATTTCCTGGGACGGCTGCCGGACGGCCTGCGCGGGACCGATCTGCTGGTCGAGACCACGTTGGGCGATCTGCGGGCGGCGTTGGCCGACGACCTGGTGCTGGGCAGCCAGGAGCGCGACGTGCCGAAGCTACTGGTCCGGGCGCTGTTGTGGCTGCACGAGCAGGAGGTCCTCCGGCTGAACAAGGGTCTCGCCGTCTTTCGGCCGGCGATGACGATTCACCTCGCGGAAGGCGGAGGAGCGGCGCGCCGCGGCTTCGCGAAGGCGGACTTCGAACCGCTGGCGCTGCACTACCGCGAACAGGTCCTGCAGATCCACGTCATGGCGGAGTTCGCGACGCGCGGCCTTGCGGCGATGGCGGATGCGGTGCGCATGTCCATGGACTACTTCGTTCTCGAGCGCGAGGCGTTCCTCGCGCGATGGCTCCCGGAGGTCGACACGGAGCGTCAGACCACCCCGGAGACCTGGCGCGCCGTCGTGGAAGCGCTGAGCCCTGCCCAGCGGCGTATCGTGGTCGACGACCGGGAAGACGCCAACGTCCTCGTACTCGCGGGTCCCGGTTCCGGGAAGACCCGGGTCCTCGTGCACCGGATCGCGTACCTGGTGCGGGTCCGGCGCGAGGACCCGCGCGGCGTTCTCGCGCTCGCCTACAACCGCCATGCGGCCGTCGAGATCCGTCGTCGCCTCCTGGACCTCATCGGCGACGACGCGCGGAGCGTGACGGTGCTGACCTGCCATGCGTTGGCCATGCGGCTGGTCGGCGCAAGCTTCGCGGCCGGGACGCCGGCGACGGCCGCGGAGGGTTCGCGGAGCCCGTTCGCCGAAGTCCTCCGGGAAGCCGCCGCGCTGCTGCGCGGAGCCGGCGTGGCGGCGGACGAAGCGGACCTGCAGCGGGAACGCCTGCTGGGCGGATTCCGCTGGATCCTGGTGGACGAGTACCAGGACATCGATCGCGACCAGTACGCACTGATCTCCGCCCTGGCGGGACGCACGCTCAACGACGACCACGGCAAGCTGAGCCTGTTCGCCGTGGGCGACGACGATCAGAACATCTACGACTTCGCCGGCGCCTCCGTGGAGTTCATCCGCCGCTTCACCGAGGACTACGGCGCGCAGCCGAGCTGGCTCGTCGAGAACTACCGGTCGACCGCGTACATCATCGATGCGGCCAACGCATTCATCGCTCCCGCGCGGCAACGGATGAAGTCCGCACACGATATCTGTGTCAATGGAGAGCGGGCCGGGGACGTGCCCGGGGGCGACTGGGAAACCCTCGATCCCGTCGCACGCGGCCGCGTGCAACTGCTGCCGGGAGGACAGGACGATGTGGAGCAGGGCATGGCCGTCGTTCGGGAGTTCCAGCGGCTGGAGGCGCTGGCGGCGGAGCCCAAACCCTGGAGCTGGCGCCGTTGCGCGGTGATCGCACGACACTGGGACAGCCTGGATCCGGTGCGAAGCCTGTGCGAGAGGGAAGGCATCCCGGTGCAGGTCGCCCGCGAGGACACCGGCTACTTCTGGCGCCTGCGCGAGACCCGGCGTCTCCTGGCCTGGCTGGACGACGCTCCGGAAGGGGTCGTAGATGCTGCCCGGCTCGAGGCATGGCTCGGCGACGGGGCCGGCGACGACTGGCTCGGCGTTCTGCGTGAAGCCGTCGCGGACTTCCGCCTGGAGGCGGGCGATGCTGAGACGCCGGTGGAGGCCTTCCGGGAATGGCTGGCCGAGTGGGGCCGCGAGCTGCGGCGGCGCCAGACCGGCTTGCTGCTGCTGACCGCCCACCGCGCCAAGGGCATGGAGTTCGATCATGTCGTCGTGCTCGACGGCGACTGGCGCAGCTTCGCCCCCGGCGAAGACCCGGACGCCGGGCGGCGGCTCTTCTACGTGGCGATGACTCGGGCGCGCAGGACGCTGGCGCTGGCCCGCCTGGTCCGGCCTGGCCGGTATGCCTCGGAGCTGAGGGATCAGCCCGCGGCGGCGCCCATCCCCGAGCTCGAGGGTTGCCCGGCGGTGCTCGCGCGGCCGGCGGGCGTTCTGCCGACGCCGCCGGAGGAGGCCTATCGGCGCATGCGCTCGCTGTCGCTGGGGGACGTGGACCTGAGTTTTCCGGGTCGACGCCCGTCGTCCAACCGGATGCACGCCGACATCCGCGGCCTGCGGCCCGGCGACCCGCTCGCGTTGCGCAGCGACCGCGCACCGTGGGAGATCACCACGCCGGAGGGACGCACGGTGGGGCGCTTCGCCAAGGCGTACGAGCCGCCCGGCCCCGTGCGCGCGGCGCGCGTCCGGGCGATCGTCCGGTGGACGCGCGACGACAGCGAACCCGAGTACCGCACCGGCCTGCGCTGCGAGGCCTGGGAGGTGGTGGTGCCAGAGCTGGTCCTCGAGCCGGTGGTGACCTAGGGCAGGGGATGTCGCCCTGAGCGTTCACTTGACCGACCTACAGGGGTGGACAGCCGGCTGGATGCCGCTATGCGGCCAAGGATGGCGGCCGGATCTTGATTAGGGCGACGTTCTCTCGGGGCGGCGATGCGCTCCGCAGCCGATCTCCCGATTGATAAGGGCGATGTTTCGTTGCGGACGGTGCCGTTCGCGACGCCCGGGTATCGCCCAGCCCGGCACTCGGCCAGGTCACGGTCCCCGCCAAGAGCACGCCCCGCGCCGGCGCACACCTTGATTAGGGCGATGTTCTGCTGCGGAGCGCTCGCGCCGTGTCCAGGAGCCACACCACCTCCGACGGTGTGGCGGGCAGCGCGGATCGCGATGACCCATGGATGCGACCAGGGTCGCCTACACCTCTTGTCGCGAATTCGCGCAACGGACCGGACGGTCTATGCTCGCGTCCCATGACCGATATCGCTTCCTTCGTCGCGGCGCTCCCCAAGGCGGAGCTGCATCTGCACATCGAGGGTACGCTCGAGCCCGAACTTGCCTTTGCCCTGGCGGAGCGGAATGGGGTCCGGCTGCCCTACGCGTCCGTGGAGGAGCTGCGCGCCGCCTACCGCTTCTCGAACCTGCAGGACTTCCTCGATGTCTACTACGCCGGGGCGAGCGTGCTCCTCGAGCGTCGGGACTTTCGCGACCTGACCTGGGCGTATCTCGAGCGCGCGCACGCCGACAACGTCCGCCACGCGGAGATCTTCTTCGATCCGCAGACGCACACGGCGCGCGGCGTCCCGTTCGGCACGGTGGTGGAAGGCATCTGCGAGGCGCTCGACGAGGCGCGCGCGCGGTTCGGGCTGACCTCGCGCCTGATCCTCTGCTTCCTGCGCCACCTCGACGAGGCGGCCGCGTTCGACACCCTCGACGCCGCCATGCCGTACCGGGACCGCATTGCGGGCGTGGGCCTCGACTCGGCGGAGCGCGGCAATCCCCCGCGCAAGTTCGCCCGGGTGTTCCGGCGGGCCCGGGAGGCGGGTTTCGTGCCGGTCGCGCATGCGGGGGAGGAGGGGCCGGCGGCGTACGTGCGCGAAGCGCTTGACGTGTTGCGGGTGACGCGCATCGACCACGGCAACAGCGCCCTCGACGACCCTGAACTGGTCGCTGAACTGGCCGCGCGCCAGGTGCCGCTGACGGTGTGTCCGCTGAGCAACCTGCGGCTCTGCGTGGTGGACGATCTCGCGTCCCATCCGCTGCGCCGGATGCTCGAGCGGGGCCTCGTCGTGACCGTGAACTCGGACGATCCCGCGTACTTCGGGGGCTACGTCAACGACAACTACGTCGCAGTGGCCGAGGCCCTCGGTCTCGGCGCTTCCGAACTGGTGCGGCTGGCGCGCAACTCGTTCGAGGCCGCCTGGCTCGACGCGCCCGACCGCCGGAAGCTGCTCGACGAAATAGCCGCGCTGGGCGTCGCGTGAGCGACATCCCGTATCGGTCCGCCTTCGCCCTGGCGGAGGACATCAAGCGGGGCGCGCTGACTTCGAGCGGCGTGCTGGAGTTCTTCCTCGACCGGGTGGACCGGTTCAACCCGAAGATCAACGCCGTCGTGCAGCTCGACGCGGACCGGGCGCGTGAACGCGCGGCCCAGGCCGACCGCGCGGCGCGGCGGGGCGAGGACCTGGGGCCGCTGCACGGCGTGCCGCTGACGATCAAGGACGCCTACCTCACCGAAGGGATCGTCAGCGCCAACGGCATGCCGGAGTACCGGGACAACGTGCCCACGCGCAACTCGGACGCGGTGCAGCGGTACGTCGACGCCGGGGCCATCGTGTTCGGCAAGACGAACACGCCCTATGCCAGCGGCGACTGGCAGAGCTTCAACGAACTGTATGGCACGACCTGCAATCCCTGGGATCCGACGCGCACCTGCGGAGGCTCCTCCGGAGGGTCAGGCGCCGCGCTGGCGGCCGGCATGACGCCGCTGGAACTCGGCGGGGACATCGGCGGGTCCATCCGGATTCCGTCCCACTTCAACGGCGTGTTCGGCCACAAGCCGAGCCACGGGATCGTCTCGCAGCGCAACCTGGTGGACTGGCAGGAGCAGATCGGCGAGCAGGACCTCTGGGTGGTCGGGCCGATGGGGATCACCGCCCGCGACGTGCGGGACGCCCTTCGGCTGCTGGTGGGAGCGACGGCCGAGAAGGCGGTCGCGTGGCAGGTGGAGTTGCCTGCCGCGCGGACGACGGAGGTGGCGAAGCTGCGCGTGGCCACGTGTTTCGAACGCCCGGGGTACCCGGTGGACGCGGAGGTCGAGGCGCTCCTCGAAAGCGCGGCGCGGACGCTCGCCGAGCGCGGGGCGCGGGTGGACCGCGACACCGTGCCGGACATCGACTTCGATGAGAACCTCAGCCTGTACTTGCAGCTCATGTATTCGCACATGAGCGAGGACACGCCCGAGAAGGTGCGGCAGGGCATGGCGGAGATGCTGCGGCCGCTGGCGCACGGCAAGGAGATCGCCGCCGCGATGGGCAGTTCGCTCACCCGCTGGCTGACCGTGCACGAGCGGCGCCTGCAACTGCAGCGCAAGTGGCTCGAGTTCTTCGAGGACTACGACGTGCTGCTCGCACCCGTACTGCCCCTGCCGGCGTTCCCTCACGATCAGGCGCCCATGGGAGCAAGGACCTGGACGATCAACGGTGCCGAGCGGTCCATGATGTTCGACACGCTCTTCTGGGCGGCCTTCTCGCTCGTCACCTACCTGCCGGCCACCGTGGCGCCGGCCGGCCGCACGCGGGAGAACCTGCCGGTGGGCGTACAGATCGTCGGTCCGTACCTGGAGGACGAGACGCCCCTGGCCGTGGCGGCCATGCTCGAGGAACATCACCGCGCGTTCGAGCCGCCGCCGGGCTACGGACAGCCGCCCGCGAACCGGTAAGATGCGCACCCCCCGGGCGCGGTGTGACCGGGACCGGCGAGGAGGAGCTACGTGAACACCGGGCAACGCGCGACGCTGGACGCACCGGACCTTGCGACGCAACCGGTCTCGGTGACGCGCAAGATGGCCGCGGCGCTACCGGAGTTGCGCCGCACGGCCGAAGCGAGCGGCCTCACCATTCACCACCTCGGCGCCGGCTATCCGAATCCCGAGGTCACGGACCCGCGGGGCTTCCTGGCCGGAGAGGCCGCCTTCTACGAACACCTGCGGGCGCGGGAAGGCGTCAACGACCCGGACGCGCTGCCGGAGTTCCTGCGGGAGTCGTACGCCTACACGGACACCCTCGGTCCCGTCGGGCCGCGGAAGTCCTTCGCCCGGGTCTACGGCGCGGACTGGGACGTCGAGATCGATCCGGCACGGCTGATCCCCACGGTCGGAGCGACGGGCGGCATCAGCCTGATGTGCTCCCTCTTCGAGCGACCGGGCCGGCCGGTGGCGTACGTGACGGACGCGCCGACGTACGCCGGGTTCCTCGCGCGGGCGACGCTCTGCCGGCACGCGCGCATCTTCAGCGTGGACATGGACGCGGAGGGGCCGGATCCCGAGCGTTTCCGGGCGGCGATCGCGGACGCCCGCGCGGCGGGGTACTTCGTGCCGTTCTACTACACGGTTCCAGACGGCCACAATCCGGCCGGCTTCTCGTTCAGCGCGCGCCGGCGGGAGGAGATCCTCGAGATCGCGCGGGACGAGGGCATCCTGATCGTGGAGGACGCCCCGTACGTGTACATCAGCTACGCGGACCCCGGCGGGCGTCCGAAGCCCTTCGTGTCTCTCGACCCAGCGCGCACGGTACATCTCTTCACCGGCTCGAAGATCGGCCTGCCCGGCCCGCGCGTCGGCTTCGTCTACACGGAGGCGGAACTCGAGATCGAGGGCGGGCGCCGGGAACCGCTCACGGACCTCCTGCTCACCGAGGCGAGCGCGGACATCCTGTTCCACAACCCGAAGGCGCTGCGTTCGTTCGAGTCGCTGCTGCACGAACCGTCCGGGACGCTACGGGAATCGCTGTGGCCGGTCGCGGACGCGAAGCTCGCCGTTTACCGGGAGAACCGGAAGATCATGCTGGACGGTCTCGAAGCGGGGCTCGGCGCATGGCCGGACCGCTTCCGGTGGACGGTGCCGGAGGCGGGGTTCTTCACGGTTTTCCGCTTTCTCACGCCGGAGCTGGGCCCGCAGATCGTCACGGACGACGCCTTCGTCGAGCGTCTCGTCGCCCGGTATGGCGTGGTCGTGATCCCGATGTACGACTTCTACCCGCCGGACGCCCGGCAACGCGATCCGCGCGCGGGGCTCGACGAACTCAGGCTGTCGTTCTGTTTCACTGAGCGTACCGGGCCGGCGCGGGTCGCGGACCTGACGGCGGCCGTCGCGGCCTTCGCGTACGCGGTCCGGACCGAGTCGGGCCTCGAGGCGAGCGCCCGGTGACGACGGGTCCGCAGCCGGGGCCGGTCGCCCCGGGAGAGCGCATCGAGGCGCTCGATGTCCTGCGCGGGTTCGCGCTGCTCGGCATCCTGCTGCTCAACATCATCGGCTTCGGACTGCCGTTCGTCTCCTACCTGAACCCGGCCGCCGACGGCGCCACCGAGGGCCTGAACTTCGGCGTGTACGTCACGGTGGACGTCTTCTTCGAGGGGGCCCTGCGCGCGCTCTTCTCGATGCTGTTCGGCGCCGGGGTGTGCCTGTTCGCCTCGGGGAGAGGCGCCGGGCCGTACTACCGGCGCCAGTCGCTGCTGCTGCTCTTCGGGTTCTTCGACGCGTTCGTGCTGCTGTGGACCGGGGACATCCTGGTGCCGTACGCCCTCGCCGGGCTCATCCTCTACCTGGCGCGCGACTGGCGGCCGCGCACGCTTTACATCGCCTCGGGCGTGGTCTTCGCGTACCTGGCCCTGCTCTATTCCGTCATCTGGATGGGGTTCGAGGCGCTGGGGGGACCGGTCGCCGAGATCCAGGCGCGGCTCGCGGCGGGGGAGGCGGTCAGCGCCGCCGACCGCGCGCTGCTCGCGCAGCATGCCGAGATGGCGTTCACGGTCCGCCCGCCGGAGGCGGAACTCGCGCGCGAGGTCGCCTCGTGGCGGGGGACATACGCCGAGTCCTTCGCCGCGAATGCCGCGGGGCTCCTCGGGTCGACCTACCCGGTCAACCTGCCCCTGGTGGTGTTCTGGGATGCCCTTGCCGGCATGCTGCTCGGGATGGCGCTCTTCCGGACAGGCGTGCTGCAGGCCAAGCGGTCGCCGCGGCTCTACGTGGTGCTTGCCGGAGCCGGCCTGGCGGTCGGTCTCGCGGTCAACGTGACGGAGGTCGGCCTGCGCGCGGGGTCGGGCTTCGATACCCAGTGGCTGCCGAGTTTCTCGTCGCCGCTCTACGACGTCGGCCGGATCGCCATGGGCCTCGGCTACCTCGGGCTCATCATGCTGGCCTGCCAGCGCGGTCTCTGGGAGGCCGTGCGGCGCGCGCTGGCGGCGGTGGGCCGCATGGCGCTGACCAACTACCTCATGCAGAGCCTCATCGGCCTGTTCGTGTTCCACGAGATCGGGCTCGGTTGGTGGAACGAGCTGGAGCGCTACCAGCTCTACTTCGTGGTCGCGGCGGTGTGGGCCTTCCAGGTCGCGTTCAGCGTCGCCTGGATGCGGCGCTACCGGTTCGGGCCGATAGAGTGGCTGTGGCGGGCGCTCACGTACGGGCGGCTGCCGCCGAACGCGTTGCCCGGCCGTTAGCCCGCATATTGCGTCAGGGGCCGTGATGATCGCCGAGGATTTTCGTCCTGTGCGCGTGCTCGCGACCGAAAGCCTAGTGGGGCCTAAGGTTGAGGGAGCACGTGCGCGCACAGGGCGAAAAGACCGGCGAGGGCGCGGCCAGCGTTCTGTGATTCGGCGATCATGCTCGGATGGGGCAATAACCGGGCCAAAACCAAAGTCTTACGGTCCGTGCACAAGCGGCCTGACGCAATATGCGAGCTAGTGCGCGGTCCCCCCGTCCTTGCCGGCCGGCGCGCCGTTGTCGGACGCGCCGAGCGCCCGTAGCTGCGCGGGGATGTCGTCACCGACAGGCGCCGTGAGACCGCCGACCACATAGTCGAGGTAGCGGATCAGGTACTGGCGCTCCGTCTCGGGAGACCACTGCCAGTCCCCCTGCTGGGTGATGCGGAACACCTTGGAACGCACCCACTGGCCGGCGAACGCCTCGGTGCGGAAGAACAGCCACCGCTGCTCGAAGACCTCGTCCGGCAGCTCGGGGAGCTTCCGCCGCACGGCGTCCTTGAGCAGGTCGAGGTGCGGATCCTTGACGGCCGCCAGCGCAGCGCGGAGATGGCCGTCGTTGCTGGTGGCGAGCTGGAACGAGAAGCCCTGTGCCTGTGCGCCCCAGGGGAAGTCGAACACGGTCATCTTGAACGGCCACAGCCCCACGACGATCAGCTCCCGCAGGGGCGCGTCGCGGTCGATGGCCGCCTGCAGGCGCCCCCGCCCCGGGCGCCAGACGCGTTCGTCCAGGAACTCGAGGATGGCGTCGATGAGGCCCGCCTTGTTCCTGAAGTGATAGTGCACGGCGCCGGTGTTGGCGGAGCCGGCCTCGGCGCTGATGCGCCGCAGCGTGACGGTGTCGATGCCTTCCGTCGCAAAGAGCCGCAGGGCGGTCGTGACGATCCGGTCGCGGGTGCCGCCGCCCGCGCGTCGGCTCGGGGATGCCGTGGTCTTGGTGGGCAGGATCCACTCCGGGGCTGCGCGCCCCTGCCTGTGAAAACACGCAGTTTGTCGAACCGCGGGGTGGCGGGCAAGTGATTGGCGGGCCGGTCCGGTGCGCTAAAGCACTTGCTTTACATCGGGGCTGGCGTACAGTCGTTCCGTCAGACGGCGTGAGTGCAAGGGGGAGTACCGTGTCCGAGACCTATAGCGACCGTGTTTTCGTATCCGTTGGCGCCGCTACCGGGCGGCAGGCCATGCGGCCGGGCGCGCTGGTGGCCGTTGCCGCGATCGTCCTGTCCCTGGGCGCCGCGCCGCTGGCGGCGGAAGAACGGGAGGACGGGGACCAGGCCTCCGGCCGTTTCGTGCTCGAAGAGGTCATCGTCACGGCCGATCGCAAGGAACAGTCGATCCTGGACGTTCCCATCTCGGTGACGGCGTTCGACAGCAACATGCTGGAGGACTACCAGATCACCAACCGCAAGGACCTCGAGGTCCGCGTCCCCGGCCTGCAGTTCGGCCTCGACAGCCCCGCGACGATCCGCGGGATGGGGTCCCTGTACCGCGGCCTCGCGGGGGACGTGGCCGTGGCCCAGTACTCCAACGACCTCTACTTCGACGAGTCCTACGGCGTCCTGAGCTCGATGTACGACCTCGAGCGCGTCGAGGTGCTGCGCGGGCCGCAGGGCACCCTGTACGGGCGCAACTCCATCGGGGGGGCCATCAACTACGTCAACAAGCGTCCCGAGTGGGAGTTCGGAGCCGGGGCGCTGGCGGAGGTCGCGAGCTTCAACGGACGGCGCGTGAACGGCTTCGTCACCGGGCCGATCAACGACGAGTTCGCGTTCCGCCTGACCGGAGAGTGGCAGGAGACCGACGGCCAGCAGAAGAACATCTCGGGGCCCGACCTCGGCGCGAAGGGCGACTACAACATCGCGCCGCAGCTCGCGTTCCGGAACGACCGGTGGGACGTCAACGTGCGCTACAGCACGTTCGAGCAGGACGCCCGCAGCGAAGTGCGGGTGCCCGTGCGTTATCCCCGCACGGATGTCGAGTTCCACCCCAACCCCATAGACGGCGGGCCGAGCGGCGAGCGGAACCTGTACTACAAGTACCCGCGCGTCGAGCCGCCCTCGACCTCGGGCGGTGACCTCAGGAACCGCGTGGACCTGAACGAGGCCGGCAGCACGGAGGTTTCGCGCGACGCCCTCACGCTGCACGTCAACTACGAGATCTCGGACAACCTGAGCATCAAGTACATCTACGGCGACTCGGAACTGACGCTCGGGCTCCTGCAGCAGGATTTCGACCAGACGAGCCTGACCGGCAGCGCGGCGGACCCGTTCCTGTCGTCCAACGCCGGCGTCCCCTTCCAGGACATCCGCATCGACTTCGTCTACGACGTGCTGCTCACGACCCAGGAGCTCCAGGTGGCGTTCGACGCCGGCCCCTGGAGCGGCATCGTCGGCGTGTACCACCTGGACGAGGAGTACGAGAGCGACATCAACATCTTCGACCTCGCGAACCGCACGGTGCACACGGCGACCAACGACGTCTGGCTCGCCACGCTCGGCGTGCGGTTCGAGGACATCTTCGGCGGCGACCGGCTGTACATCCGGCCCGACCAGACCGCCTGGATCTCGCCGCACGTCCCCGACGGGTCGAGCCGCTGGTACTACGCCCCGACGGTGCGGACGACCCGGTCGCAGGCGGTGTTCAGCCAGGCGACCTACACCTTCAACGAGCGCTGGCGGGTCACGGCGGGCATCCGCTACACGGAGGACGAGAAGAAGTTCCTCCAGGACGAGGATCACGTCGTCATCGACTTCGACCCGATCGGCGTGCTGCTCGGGGACGGCAGCGACCCGACGCGGGTGGCGCCAGCGGTCTACAACCGCATCACGCCGCGCCTCGTGCAGGACTTCGAGAAGGTCACGGGCAACGTCTCCCTCGAGTACACCACGGCCCAGGGCCAGTTGATCTACGGCCGCATCGCGACCGGGTACCGTTCCGGCGGTCCGGTCATCGACCGGCCGCCGCCGTTCGACAAGTACGACGACGAGGAGCTGATCTCCTACGAGGTGGGCTACAAGGGCGACCTGTTCGAGGACCGGGTGCGGCTGCTGGTGGCCGGTTTCATCTACGACTTCGGGCAGTACCAGCAGATCATCCGGCTGCGCGAGCTCGATCCCGTCCCGCGCAACTTCACGGTGATCGACAACCTGCCGGACACGACGATGATGGGCGTCGAGGTCGAGGCCACGGTCAACGTGACGGAGAACTTCCGCCTCAGCGGGTTCTACGCCTACCAGACCTCGGAGCTCGGACCGGTGATGATCCCGGACCGGCTCGACCCGAACCAGCAGTTCGACGCCGTGACCTACGTCAGCCCGGCGACGGGCATGGAGACGGTCGCCTACCTCGAGCGCGAAGTGAACCTCGAGGACAACGAGCTGCCGAACATGCCGAACCACAAGTGGTCGATCACGGCCGACTACGTGCACGACATGGGCGGCCGGGGGCGGCTGTTCGCGAGCACCAGCTACTCGTTCACGGGCGAACGCTTCAACCGCATCCACAACATCCCCTACGATGTGCTGGACAGCTTCAACCGGTGGGACGCCAGGCTGTCCTGGGAGTCGGCTTCGGGCAAGCGCGCGGTGACCCTGTTCGTCGAGAACATCTCCGACGAGATCGGCATCATGGAGCTCGAGTCGAACGGGTGGAGCGACGGCTACTACCAGGACGCGACGCTCACCGATCCGCGGTTCTGGGGGCTGACCGTGCGCTGGGACAGTTGACCCGGCCGGCGCGGCAAGGACTCGACGGGGGCGCGGGATGACCGGCGAGGAGCGGATCCTGCTCGACGACGAGCAGGTGCGGCGCTATGTCGCAGACGGGTTCGTCACGTTCGACACCGGGCTCCCGGCGGACTTCCACGCGGCCGTGACCGACGAGCTTCGGGTCAGCATGAAGCACGACTCCCCGATGCTCGGCGACAACCTCCTGCCCCGCATCCCGATGCTGGCCGACATGCTGCGGTCGCCCCGCGTGACGGGCGCCGTCACGAGCCTCCTGGGCGAGGACTTCGTCTGGGCGCCGCACCGCTTTCCGCACAACAGCGAACCGCTGGCGGAGGCGGACCGGGAGCTCGCCTTCGATCCCTTCCAGAACGGCGCGGTCATGGGCGAGGGCTCCATCTCGGGGTCGGGCTGGCACCAGGACGGGCACTCGAAGGCCGGGCGCGGCCGCTGGCATACGTTCCGGGCCGCGAACCTCTTCTACTTCCCGCAGGACACCCCACTTCAGATGGGTCCGACGCGGCTCCTGGCCGGCACGCATCTGTACGCCAACATCCACGACGTCGTCCCCGAGCAGGTCGTCCTCCGGGAGATTCCGGCCGGCACGGCGATCCTCGCGGACTTCGACATGGGCCATGCCGGGACACCGAACCGCACGGACACCAGCCGCTACATGCTGAAGTTCGTGGTGCTGCGCATGGAGACGCCGCGCGGCGCGACCTGGGACCACCGGGACCCGGCGTGGCGCGCGCCGGAGCACCTGTTCACGCCCCATGATCTGCCGCGGGCGTGGGCTTCGCTGTGGAACTGGCTGCGGGGTGCGCCGCGGAGTGCGGGCATCGAACCCCGCGCTGCGGCCGACCTGCCACGCCTGCTGGACGACCTCAGGTCACGCGATCAGGGGTTGCGCCTGGCGGCCCTGTACGACCTCGCGGCGACGGGCGCTCCGGCCGTGCCGGGGCTGATACGGAACCTGCTCGCAACGGCCGGCCACGACCGGCACGTCGCGCCTCCGAAGGACGATGCGCGCTACTACGGCAAGTCGGAGGACCACCTGCACCGTTGCTACTCACCGCGCCAGTTCGTCCCCGAGGACGCGGCGGTGGCCCTCGGCGCCATCGGCGCACCGGCCGTGGAGCCGCTCCTGACCCTGCTGGACCATGACGATCCATGGATGCGGATCAACGCGGTCTACGCGCTCGGCGAGGCGGGTCCCGCCGCCGGCGCTTGCGTGGACCGCGTGGGGACGCTGCTCGACGACCCGGTGCCCGTGGTGGTGCGTGCGGCGGTCGACGCGCTCTGCGCGCTCCCGTGTTTCGGACCGGCGACGGTCGGACGGGCGCATCGCCTCCTGGTCACGGACATCGAGGGCGGCGAGGAGCCGGCGATGGGGGAGCCGAGCCTGGGCGGGCGGTGGACGAAGCAGAACCACCTGCGCTACGTGGTGAGCCTCGCGCTGCTGGCCCGCCTGACGGGAGAGGACCTTCCGGACGGCCTGGAGGAAGCGTTCGTCGCGGGGCTCTCCGAAGAGACCGGCTACACGCAGTCGATCTCCTGCCAGGGCCTCGAGCGGCTCGGCACGCCGAGCGGCCTCAGGGCCGCCCTGCGGCACTTGGAGCCCAGACGCTGGGACCCCCACCACATCCGGCTGGCGGGCCAGTCGGGTCACCGGCGGGTTCGACAAACGGCGTCATAATCGCCCGATGGACATCGAGAGCGCGGCCGCGCGCCGCCTGCGGCACTTCGACCGGCGGCAGCCCGATCCCGGTGCGGTCGTCGCCGACGCGGAGCAGGGATACGCGATCCAGACCGCGACGGCCCGGCTGCGCGAGCGGCGGGGCGAGGCCGTGATCGGCTACAAGGTTGGCTGTACGTCTCCGGCCACGCAGCGTCGCCTCGGGATCGACAGCCCGATCTTTGCCCGGCTCTTCGAGGGCGAGCGCTGGGTTTCCGGGGTGACCCTCGCGCGGGAGCGCTTCCTCCCGTTGGCCTTCGAGGGCGAGTTGGCCGTCCGGCTCGGGATGGATCTTCCCCCGGAGCCGGACGGGGATGCCGTGCTGGGGTCCGTCGAGGGCGTGTTCGCCGTCATCGAGTTGCATCATTTCCCCTATCGGGAGGGGGGACCTTCCGCCGCGGAGCTCATCGCGAGCAACGGAGTACATGCGGGGTTCGTGGTGACCGACAGCGGCATGGCGGACCTGGACCACGGGCCCGCGCGCCTCTCGATCGAGATCGACGGACGCGAGGTCGCCGACGTGTCCGGACCGGAGCTGACCGGTACCGTGGCGCGGTCCCTGCGGTGGCTCGCGCGGGAACTGCCGCGCCGGGGCGGGACCCTGCGGCCCGGACAGACCGTCCTCTGCGGGACCGTGGCCCCGCTCCTGCCGGCGCCCGATGCCCGAGAGGTCGCGGTGACGACGGATCGCTTCGGCTCCGTGCGCTGCGCCATCGAGTAGGCGGTCGGGGGACGCTTGGCACCCGACGACGCGGGAAGCCGTCCGGAGCCCGACGCCGATCTCAAGCTCGGGACCGCACTGTGGCGCACCCGCGGCTACCTGCTGCCCCAGCTCCGGCACTTCGTCCTGTACGGACTGCTGACCGCGTTCACCATGCTGCTCGAGGTGGGCGCCGTCCTGCTCGTCTACGACCTGCTGACCAACAAGGTGCTCCAAGGCGAACCGCTGACGGAGTTCCAGGCGGGTCTCCTGGCGGTGGATCCGGAGCGGTTCGTGGCGGTGGAGACGCTCGACGAGGCGGCGCGCCTCACGCTCCGCACGGTGTTCCTGGTGGTGGGCGGCGCGCTCGTGGCGGTCGGCTTCGCGCTCGGCACCGTACTCACGTACTACCTGACGTGGATCCTGCAGCGGGTGAACCAGGACCTGCGGCTCGCGATGATGGACGCCGCGGTGCACCTCTCGCTCCGCTATCACGACGACGCTCCCGTGGGGGACGGCATCTACCGCGTCTACCAGGACAGCGCGATGGTCACCAGCGTGGTGCAGAACGGGCTGATCGAGCCGGCGACCGCGCTCGTCAGCCTCCTCGTCGCCCTCGCCACCGTGTCGCTCTTCGCACCCTGGCTCGGCGTCCTGCTGCTCATCGCCGTCGTGCCGTCCGTGGTGGTCGCTCGGGCCTTCGTGCCGCGGCTGCGGCAGGGCAGCGCGCGGGCGCGTGCGGCGAACAGCGCGTTGACCTCCCACATCCAGGAGAGCGTGCACGGGGCTCGCGTGCTGAAGGCGCACCAGGCGGAGGGGCGGGCGTTCGAGTCGTTCCGGCAGCGCTCGTTCCGGGCCCTCGACCGGGCGTACGAGCTGCGGCGCAGCGTGGCGCTGCTCAATCTCGCGGTGTTCCTGCTGACCGCCCTGGCGGCCATCGGCGGGGACTACCTGATGGCGCAGTGGGTGTGGGCGGAGGAACCGACCTTCGGCTACGGCGTGATCGCGCTGGTCGGCTTCGCCGTCTGGAATCTCGGCGCCTTCCAGGCGGCCCAGGACCGCACCGCCACGCTGGCCGTCGGGAGCGTGACGCTCGCCAATCTCTGGAGCCTCCTGCAGGACATGGGCGTGGGCCTTGGCCGGGCGTTCTTCCTCCTCGACCTGGAGCCGGAGGTGCGCGACCGGCCGGGGGCGGTGGGCATGCCGCCGGTCGAGCGGAGCGTGCGGTTCCGCGACGTGGACTTCGCCTACCGGCCCGGCGTGCCCGTGCTCCGCGGCGTCAGCTTTACGGCGCGGCCCGGGACGGTGACGGCGGTGGTCGGCGTCTCCGGCGCCGGCAAGTCGACCCTGATGCGGCTCCTGCTCCGCCTCTACGAGGTCGACGCGGGGGCGATCGAGATCGACGGCGTCGACATCCGGGACCTCCGGGTGCAGTCCCTGCGGGACGGCATCGGCATCGTGCTGCAGGAGAACGCGCTCTTTCCGACGACCGTCGCCGACAACATCCGGTTCGCCTCCCCGGGCGCCACCGACAGCGCCGTCGAGGCCGCGGCGGCCACGGCGTGCGCGGACGAGTTCGTGCGGGACCTGCCCGAGGGTTACGCCACCGAACTCGGGGAACGCGGGGCGAAGCTGTCGACGGGCCAGCGGCAGCGCATCTCGATAGCGCGCGCGGTGGTCAAGAACGCACCGATCCTGCTGCTCGACGAGCCGACGGCGTCGCTGGACGTCGCCACCGAACGCCGGGTGCTCGGGCGCCTCGCCGATTGGGGCCGCGACAAGGTGATCTTCCTGGTCACGCACCGTATCGGGACGATCCGGCGCGCGGACCGGATCCTGTTCCTGGAGGACGGCGTCCTGGTGGAGGAGGGGGACCACGCGTCCCTGATGGAACGCCCCGGCGGACGCTACCGGGCGTTCGTCACGACCGAGTCGGGGGATGCGGCCCATGCCTCCTGAAGGCCGCGGCGGCGGTACGCGTCCGGCGCCCCTTTTCGACGACCACATCGATGTCGACACAGAGATGACGGCGCGGGACGTGCTCCGGGTCGTGGGCCGGTGCATCGCCTACGTCCGCCCGCACTGGCGCCTGTTCGTGCTCAAGTTCGGGCTGATGCTCGGCACCTTCGTGCCGCTCCTGGTCGCCCCCTGGCCGGCGAAGATCCTGGTGGACCACGTCGTGCTGGAACATCCGCTGACCGATTCCGCGGTGCGTTTCCCGCCGTTCTTCATGCCTTTCATCGGGGCGGTCGAAGGGATGGACCCGGCGGGTCTCCTGCTCGCGACGCTGGCGCTCGTGCTGGTGCTGGTGGTCCTGTTCGGCGCCGGGATGGCCGAGACGCGCGACAACACGGCGTTCCTCGCCCAGGGCCAGGACACCGCCACGCAGAGCGAGAACATGATCAGCGCCGGCTGGTCGCTGTCCGGCGGCCTGTGGGGCCTCGGCGACCTGCTGTGCAACATCCGTCTCGTGCAGCGCGTGACGGACAGCTTTCGCACGCACCTCTTCCGGCGGCTGCTGCGCCTGCCGATGACGGTCCTCGACGACCAGCGCATCGGCGACGGCATCTACCGCACGATGTACGACGCGCCGGCGGTGCAGGGCATCTGCTTCGACATCACGCTCACGCCGGTGGTCTCCGTGCTCCTGGCGGCGGTATCGGTGTACGTGATGGAGTACAGCTTCGGCCACATCGTGCCGGAGCTGGTCTGGCTGGGCGTTGCGACGATGCCCCTCGCGCTGCTCCTGACCGCGCCGCTCGCAGGGCTCGCGCGGCGCACGAGCCAGGCGAGCCGGAGCTCCGGCAGCGCGACCACGAACCGCATGGAGGAAGGCGCGGCGCACGTCGCGGCCGTCCAGAGCCACGGCGCGGAGGCGGGTGAACGCGCGAATTTCGCCGACGCGAGCAAAGAGTCCTTCCGGCGCCACCGGCATGTCGTCGCCGTCGATGTCGCGATCAACCTCTGTTCCGGTCTCGCGCTGCTGGTGCTCGGCGTGCGGGCGTTCGTCGTCGTGACGGACGGGATCGTGCTCGGCGACTTGCTGCCGGGCGACCTGCTCGTGGTGCTGGGGCTGTTCGGCGGGGTCGCCGCGGCCTCCCTCACGCTCGGCAGGCTCTGGGTCGACCTGCAGAAGAACGCGGCCGGCGTGCGGCGGGTGTTCTTCTTCATCGACCTGCCGGGCGACGATGCAGCCTCCGGGCGCACCGCGGTCTCCGTGTCTTCCGACGTCGTCTTCGACCGGGTCGGGCTGGTCTACCCGGACGGCCGGGAGGCGTTGCGGGACATCTCGTTCGAGGCCCGGGTGGGCCAGACCGTCGCGCTCGTCGGTCCGACGGGCGCCGGCAAGACGAGCCTCGCGTACATGATCCCGCGCTTCCTGCGGCCGACCGCCGGGCGGGTCCTGTTCGACGGCGTCGATCTCGGCGAACTCGACGTGGACGCGGTGCGCGCGCAGGTCGCCTACGTCTTCCAGGAGCACGTGCTCTTCTCGCAGTCGGTCGGCGACAACCTGCGCCTCGGGCGCCCGGACGCCTCGGACCCGGAACTCGAGGAGGCCGCCCGCGTCAGCGGCGCCCACGCCTTCGTGAGCACCCTCGCCGATGGCTACGGCACGGTGCTGGGGAACGGGGGCGGGACGCTGTCCGTCGGCCAGAAGCAGCGTATCTCCATTGCCCGGGGGCTGTTGCGCGACGCGCCGATCCTGATCCTCGACGAGCCGACGGCGGCGCTCGACCCGGAGACGGAACGCACCCTCGTCGCCGCCCTCGAAGACATCAAGCGGGACCGGATCGTGTTCGTCATCGCGCACCGGCTGTCCACCATCGCGGGGGCGGACCGCATTCTCTTCATGGAGGAGGGCCGCATCGTCGAGCAGGGGTCGCACGAGGAGCTGATGGCGCTGCCGGACGGGGCGTACCGGCGTTTCGTGACCGGATAGCGGGAGTCACCCGAAGACCGGGAGCCAGCGCGGGTCCCTGGCGCCAGCCTCGCCGGCGCCGGTAGAACGTCGGCGGCAGTCCGGTCCCACGAATCGCAGCGCGAGACTGCGCCGCCCGAGTGTGCCCGTCGCGCCCCCGCCGTGCAGCGTGCCAAAGTGGAACAGCACGACGTCACCCGGCTCGCATGCGAAGCCGACGACATCGAATTCCGCGCGGCGACGCTCGATGTCGGGGATCGGCTGCGAGCGGAACTTGCCGTAGATCGAGGAGTAGACCGGGCCGAGGTGGGACCCGCGCACCAACTCGAGGGCGTGCTCGGCGTCCACCGGATCGAATGACATCCAGACCGCGAGGGTGTCCATGCCCGCGAGGTCCGTGTCGGACAGGTCCTGGTGCCAGCCCGTCCTGGGCGTATGCGGCTCCTTCAGGAAGACCTGGTCGCCGACGAACCACCCCTCCCCGAGGTGTCCGTCGCGGGCGAAGACGGCGCCGACGATGTCCCTGATCGCCGGCAGCCGCGCCAGCTGGCGACGCTCCGCATCGCCTCCGGGGTTGGCGATGTCCTGGTAGAAGAACCCCGGTTCCCGGCTCGGCAGCGCCCGCGCGGTCGAGACGTCTTCGGCCCGCACGAGGGCATCCTCGAACAGCCGCGCCGACGCGGGACCCGGATGGTCCAGATACCAAAGCCAGAGACGTTCGAAGCGGCGGAGAGTGTTGGCGTCGAGGGCGCCGGGCAGGTATGCGAAACCATCCCGGCGGAACCGCTCCTGCAGGTCCGGGGGCAGTCGGTGGGCGCTCGTCACCGTCCTTCCGGCCTACGCTCAGGCGGCGATGCGCCGGGCTCGCAGGCCGACGCGCCAGTCGCGGTCCGGCGCCTCGCAGTCCTCGGCGGCGTAGTGCGTCGAGATCACCCGCCGAAACGCGTCGGAGCGGTTGTGTCCCGAGCCGTGGATCAGCAGCGGATGGAAAAGGAGGGTGTCGCCCGCTGCCATCTCGAGGTGAACGTGGTCTCCGACGGCTTCGTCGCCCACGCCGTAGAACCCTGCGTTCAGGTGTTCCCAGTCGGGGTAACGATGCTCGAGCAGTTCGCCCTTGTGGCTGCCGGGCACGATCGCGAGGCATCCGTTGTCGCGATGGGTCGCCGTGAACGGGGTCCACGTGCCGAGGATCTTCTCCGCGGGACGCATGGGAAAGTAGTGCAGATCCTGGTGGAGGGGGTGGCGGCCGTCGACGTCAGGAGGCTTGTTGAAGACGTTCGTCGCCACGGTGTAGAGCTCGTCTCCGAGGAGGCTCCGTACGGCGGCGAGCAGGGCGGGCTCGGTGACGTAGCCGTAGAGCCCCGGATCCTCCTCGAACTGCAGCAGCTTGTTCACGGCATGCACGGGAGTCTCGGGCTGCACGGCGCCCTTGATCGCCATGACGTCGCGCATGATCTTCATGCCCGGGGTGGGCGGGACCGTGCCGTGGGCGAAGGCGAGGAAGCGCTCCTCGTAGGCGCGCAGGCGTTCCTCCGGAACGAGCCCCGGCAGGAGCAGGAAACCCTGCTCCCGGTATCGTTCGATCTGCTCGGGGGTCAGGCGCATGGCGTTTCTTGGGGATGCGTGGCGTGCGAATCCTAGTGTATCTCGCGCGCCGGTCGCGTCGTAACATCTCGCGTCCGCACGCTCCCGTTCGACATCGCAGGTGTGTTTGTGACCAAATCGAAGATCGCCTCCACCGTCCTGCCCGCCGTCCTCGCGGCTGGCGCCGTCGCGGACGTGGGCGAGGAAGACCCTTGGCTCTGGCTCGAAGACGTCGGCGGCGAGGCCCCCCTGGCATGGGTCGCGGAACGCAACGCCCGCACCGTGGATGCGTATGGGGAATCCGACGCCTTCGCCGCGAGCCGCGACCGTTTCAAGGCCATCCTGGACTCCGACGAACGCATCCCCTACGTCTCGAAGCTGGGCGACGGCTGGTACAACTTCTGGCGCGACGGGGAGCACCCGCGCGGCCTGTGGCGGCGCACCACGCTCGAGGAGTACCGCAAGGAGTCGCCGGCGTGGGAGACGGTGCTGGACGTCGACGCGCTGGCGGCGGCGGAGGACGAGAACTGGGTGTGGAAGGGCGCCGAGTGCCGCCGGCCGGACTTCCGCCGCTGTCTCGTGCTGCTGTCGCGCGGCGGCGCCGACGCCGTGGTCGTGCGGGAGTTCGACCTCGTCGAGAAGACGTTCGTCGAGGACGGCTTCTCGCTGCCGGAAGCCAAGAGCGGCGTGGACTGGGCCGGCCCCGACACGATCTTCGTCGGTACCGACTTCGGACCGGGCTCGATGACCGAGTCCGGCTATCCGCGCATCGCGAAGATTTGGCAGCGCGGCACGCCGCTCGAAGAGGCGGCGGTCCTGTTCGAGGGCTCGGCGGAGGACGTGAGCGTGAGCGCTTACGCCCACCTCGGCGAGTACCCGCGCGCGTTCGTCCGTCGTGGCCTCGACTTCTGGAACAGCGAGACGTACCTGCGCCGGGACGGGGAGCTGGTGCGCATCGATGCGCCGACGAGCGCCAACGTCTCGGTCTTCCGCGAGCGGCTGTTCCTGCGCCTGACGCAGGACTGGACGGTCGACGGCGCCACCCACGCCGCCGGGAGTTTCCTGGCCGCGGACCTCGAGGCGTTCCTCGCGGGCGACCGTGCGCTCGAGACCCTGTTCGCGCCGACGCCGACCGTGTCCCTCGAGGGCGTCGCGCTGACCCGCAATCACGTCATCCTGACCCTGCTCGACAACGTGGCGTACCGCCTTGAAGTGCTCACGCCCGGCGCCGACGGGTGGCGCCGCCGGGGGCTGCCGGCGGGCGACGGGTTCGAGTCCACGTACGCCGTGGCGGTGGACCGGGAGACCAGCGACGCCTTCTTCCTGCACGTCAACGGCTACCTGACGCCGCCGACATTGGCCCATGGCGTCCTGGGCGGGGCGGCGGACGGCGCGACCGCCGCGGCGGAAGTCCCGGTGGAGGTGCTCAAGACCACGCCGGCCCTGTTCGATGCACAGGGACTTCAGGTGACCCAGCACTTCGCCGTCTCGGCGGACGGCACTCGCGTCCCGTACTTCGAGGTCCGCCGCCCGGGTGACGAGGGGCCCGGGCCCACGCTGCTCTACGGTTACGGCGGCTTCGAGATCTCGCTCACCCCGGGCTACCAGGCGCTGACCGGCGCGGGCTGGCTCGAGGCGGGAGGCGCCTATGCGGTCGCCAACATCCGGGGCGGCGGCGAGTACGGGCCGGACTGGCACCGGGCGGCGCTGAAGGAGAACCGGCCGCTCGCCTACCAGGACTTCATCGCGGTGGCCGAGGACCTGGTCCGCCGCGAGGTCACGACCCCCCGCCAGCTCGGCGTCATGGGCGGCAGCAACGGCGGACTCCTGATGGGCAACATGCTGACGATGCGTCCGGACCTCTTCGGCGCGGTCGTCGCCCAGGTGCCGCTGTTCGACATGCGCCGGTATCACCAACTGCTCGCGGGGGCGAGCTGGATGGCGGAGTACGGCGACCCGGACATCCCCGAGGAGTGGGCGTTCCTCGAAGGCTTCTCCCCGTACCACAACGTCGACCCGGAAGGCTCGTACCCGCCCGTGCTGGTGACGACGTCCACGCGCGACGACCGGGTCCATCCGGGGCATGCCCGCAAGATGGTGGCGAAGATGACGGCGCTGGGCCACGGGGTGGACTACTACGAGAACGTCGAGGGCGGCCACGCCGGCGCCGCCGACAACGCCCAGAGCGCGTTCATGTGGGCGCTCGCGTACGAGTTCCTGTGGCGGCGCCTCGGGGCGGAGAACGAGACTCCGAGGTGAACGGCATGGGGTGTGGCGCGACATGGCGCGACGCCCGTGCCCCACATGGCCGGGTTGTCGTCGCCGGACCTTGCTGCTAGCGTCAGCCGTTCGGTGGACGGAGCGGTGTTCGCATGAATCAACCAGCCAGGACCGAGGTCGTGACGCCGTCGATCCGGCGATTCCAGCCCGGCGATCCGGCCGCGGGCATCGCGGCGGAGATTCGCGACAGCGGCGTCGCGATGGTGGAGCGTCTCTTCGCGCCCGAAGTGGCGGACCTGCTCGTGGCGAAGGTCATGCCGGCCCTCGAGGAACAGGAGCCCGGGGGCGGCGAGTTCTTCGGGCACCGCAGACGGTCGGTCGGGGCGCTCTTCGCCCGCGGACCGGAGTTCGCGGACCACCTGCTGCTGAACGAACGCGTGCTCGAGGTCGTCGACGCCATCCTGCTGCCCGACCGTCCGATGGCCGCGGCCACGCCGCGCCGGAAGCGGGCGGCCGTGGGCCCGGACGGCCTGCCGGAGAACTTCCACCGGCAGCCGGACCCCCTCGTCGGTCCCAACTGCCACCACTACCGGATCAATGCCACCGTGGCGATGCAGGTGGTGCGGGGCGGCCAGAACCAGCACCTGCATCGCGACCAGTGGCGGTACAAGCCGTACATGCACCGCGATCCGGAAGGGCCGGAACTCAGCCTCGCGATCATGGTCGCGGGTACCGACTTCACCGCCGAGAACGGCGCCACCCGGTACGTGCCGGGCAGCAACCGCTGGCCGGAGGGGCGCATGCCCGAGGCGCACGAGGTGGTGCAGGCCGTGATGCCGCGCGGGTCGGCCGCGTTCTGGCTCGGGAGCGTGTATCACGGCCTCGGCATCAACCACACGGACGCGCCCCGTACGGGCTTCATCTACTCGTTCGCCCTCGACCACCTCGCGCAGGAGGAGAACCAGTTCCTGTCGGTGCCGCCCGCGATCGCGGAAACGCTCCCGCCGCGGGCGCAGCAGTTGCTGGGCTACCGCATGAGTTCGACGGTCAACTTCGTGGCGGGGCGTGACAAGGACTTCGTGCTACGGCCCGGGGCGGGGAGCGTCCTGGACTGAACCTGGCGTGGGCGGCGTTGCCGGTCGCCCGTCAGTCCGCACACATGCAACCGACGCCCGCGGTCGTTATGCTCGCCCGCGTCGCCCATCGGTCGCCCATCGGTCGCCCGTCGGAAGAGGAGGAAACGTGAGCGAGATACGCGAGTTTCGGATCGACATCGCCGACGAGGCGCTCGAGGACCTGAAGGACCGGCTGCGCCGCACGCGCTGGCCGGAGGCGGAGATGCCGGATGCGGCGGCCGCGCAGCCGGACGCCGTGCGCGGCGGTGCGGACGGCGGGAGCGGGACCTGGGCACAGGGACTGCCGCTCGAGTACGCGAAGGAACTGCGCGACTACTGGCTCGAGGAGTACGACTGGGGCGCGCGGCAGGCGTACTTCAACCGCTTCGCGCAGGGCGTCACCGAGATCGACGGGCTCGATATCCACTTCATCCACGTCCGCAGCCCGAGCCCCGATGCCGTGCCCCTGCTCATCACCCACGGCTGGCCGGGCTCGGTGGTGGAGTTCCACAAGGTCATCGAGCCGCTTGCGGACCCGGCCGCGCACGGCGGGAACGCGGCGGATGCCTTCCACGTCATCTGCCCGTCCCTGCCGGGGTACGGCTTCTCGGCCAAGCCTGCCACGGCGGGGTGGGGCGTCGGCAAGATCGCCGAGACCTGGGACACCCTGATGGGACGCCTGGGCTACGAGCGCTACTTCGCCCAGGGCGGCGACTGGGGCGCCGCGGTCACGACCCAGATCGGCATCCAGGACAAGGGCCGCTGCGCCGGCATCCACGTCAACATGCCGACGGCCGGGCCCACGAAGGAGGCCCGCGAGAGTCCGACCGAGCGCGACATGCAGGCGTTCAACGGCGGCCGGTACTACAACGCCTGGGGCGCGGGCTACTCGAAGCAGCAGAGCACGCGCCCGCAGACGCTCGGCTACGGCCTCGTCGACTCGCCCATGGGCCAGGCGGCCTGGGTCATCGAGAAGTACTGGGAGTGGATGGACTGCGGCGCCCATCCGGAGAACACGCTGACCCGCGAGGAACTGCTCGACAACGTGATGTTCTACTGGCTGAACGGCAACGGCGCCTCCTCCGGGCGGCTCTACTGGGAGAGCTTCGCCGCCTTCGGAGGCGAGCAGCCGAAGGTCATGCTGCCGACCGGGTGCAGCATCTTCCCGAAGGAAATCGTGCCCACCCCGCGAAGCTGGGCGGAGCAGCGCTACGGCAACATCGTCTACTGGAACGAACTCGACCGGGGCGGTCATTTCGCGGCGTTCGAGCAGCCGGAACTCTTCGTGGAAGAGATCCGCGGGTGCCTTCGGCTGATGCGGTAGCGTGCTCGTGAATCCGCTACGATAGCGGACTCACGCATCTATGCATCCGGGAAGGGCATCCGGGAAGGGCATCCGGGAAGGGAGGGGGACGCATCATGGGCATCACGGTCGAGCACGGCTACTTCACGGACCTCGACGAGGCGCGCCGCGAGATCGAGGCGGAGGGGCATTTCCTGCAGGAGGTGGACGCGCAGCCGAGCGGCGGCACGCCGATCCACTGGCACGACATCGGCATCCACTTCTACGTCAGCGAGGGTGTCTTCCGCTTCCAGGATCCCGCCACCGGGGCCGTCCACGAGTGCGGTCCGGGCAGCAAGTTCGTGATCCCGGAGCGCACGCTGCACATCGAGGAGGACCACGATGGCTACAAGGGCGTGGTGGGCCTGACGAAGGAGATCTTCCCGGAGCCGTTCATCCGGCCGCCGGAGGAACTCGAGGCGCTCGCGGAAGAGGCGTAGGCACCAACGAGGTCCCCGCATTGGGCCTGCTTGCGCGGAAATGGCTGGCAGGCCGCCGAGACAGACTCGCACGTTGATTGCGGAGAAGGCCGCTTCGGGTTCCCTCGTGGCGGATTCACACTGGCCGCTTTGGATGCGCCAGTGTCGAACCGATGGTACGGTTTCCCGCCACGCGTCATCGCACGCGCCCACCGGAGAGGGCGGCACCTCCCGATGAAGCCACGGCCCCTTCCTCCTTCCGAGGACCCGATGTATCCCAGCTCCGACGGCAAGCCGTTGGCTGAGAACGACTGGCAGCTCGAGGCCATCCTCTCTTCGGTGGACATCCTGCGGGGACACTTCGGGGAGCGGCCGGACGTGTACGTGTCCGGGGACCTGCTCGTGTACTACGAGGAGGGGAACCCCCGGAAGGCCGTCGCTCCGGACGTGTTCGTCGTGTTCGGGGCGGCGAACCACAACCGCATGATCTACAAGCTCTGGGAAGAGCCGAAGGCGCCGGACTTCGTCCTGGAGGTGGCGTCGCGGAGCACATGGCGGGAAGACCTCGGTCCCAAGCGGTCGATCTACGCGGCGCTCGGGGTGACGGAGTACTGGCTGTTCGACCCGAGGGACGAGTACTTCGATCCGCCGCTGCAGGGCCTCGTGCTGTCGGACGGGGCCTACCGGCCGCTGCCGGCGCGGGTGGAATCGGGTCGCCGCACCCTGTCGAGCGCCGTGCTCGGGCTCGACTTGCAGGTGGAGGACGGCAAGCTGCGTTTCCGCGACGCGACGACGGGCGAGCCGCTGCCGACGTATGCGGAGGAGCGCGCGGCGCATCAGGCCGCGCAGGCCCGCATCGCGGAACTCGAGGCGCGCCTCGCCGAGGCCGGGTCCGGCAACGCGCGCTGACCGGCCGCGCGCTCGCTGACGGGCAGGCGGACGGTCCGGTTCAGACCTCGACGCCGTCGAAGCAGCCCAGGATGCGGTCCATCCGCTCGCGGATGCCGTCCGCCAGGCTCGCATGGGTGAAGATGAACGGCTTATCCTTGCGGATGCCGTCGAGGACCTGCTCCCCGACGACGTCAGGGTGCAGCCCCTCGGTGGCGAAGCGCGTCTCGACCTCCGCGCGCTCCGTGTCGCCGAACATGCCGGTGGAACGTTTCGGCAGCGCGGCCGGCCGGTTGCGGTCCGAGCGCAGGATGCGCGTGTCGATCATGCCGGGGCACAGGGCGGAGACGCCGATGTCGAAGGGTGCCAAGTCCTCCCGCGCGGCTTCGGAGACGGCGACGACGGCGTACTTCGAGGCGGCGTAGATGGCCATGCGCGGGCCGGTCCGGAGGCCCAGGATCGACGCGGTGTTGACCACGTGCCCGCCCCGGCCGCCGGCCTTGATGAGCGGCACGTACGCCCGCATGCCGTTGACGACCCCGTGCAGGTTGACGGCCAGCACCCAGTCCCAGTCGTCGTCGGACGTCTCGTCGATGGCGCCGCCCGCCGCGACGCCCGCGTTGTTGCAGAGGATGTCCACGCGGCCGTAATGGTCGCGGACCGCCTCCGCCACGTCGGGTACCTGGGCGCGGTCGCTCACGTCGCAGACGAAGGGCTGCACGTCCACGTTGGCGGTCCCGAACTGCGCCCGCGCGTCGGTGAGCGCCTGCTCCTCGATGTCGAGCATGGCGACGTGGACTCCCGCACCGGTCAGCGCGCGCACGATCCCGAGCCCGATGCCGGACGCGGCCCCCGTGACCACCGCAACCCGGTTCTGTACGTCCTGCATGCCGTCGCTCCTCGTGTGTCCGTGACCGCGGAGCCGGTCATGGTGCCGGAAAAGGACCGACGGCGGTATGGCAGGCGGGTGCGGCCGCGCTCGTGAGAGACTTCGATTCCGGATTGCCGACCAGGAAAAGTCCCATGCCCTACGTCACCTACGAGAAACGCGGCCACCTCGCGATCATCACGCTGAATCGTCCCGAGCGCATGAATGCCCTGGGACGCGAGCTTTCGGCGGACCTGCGGGAAGCCGAGGCGGAGTTCGCCGGCGACGATGACGTGTGGGTGGGCATCTACACCGGGGCCGGCGACCGGGCGTTCTGCGCCGGCCTGGACCTCAAGGAGGCGGCGGCGCAGGGCGGCGGGGCGACCGGCGGCGGCTCGTCGGCCAGTCCGATCTCCCGCTTCGAGCGGATCGCCCCGGACCACGGCAAAGTGACCATCGCCGCCATCAACGGCGCGGCCTACGGCGGCGGACTCGAGATGGCGCTGACGTGCGACATGCGCATCTGTGCCGAGAACGCGCGCATGGCCCTCGCCGAAGTGAAGGTGGGGCTCTGCCCGCCGGGCGGGTCGTTCAACCTGCCGCGTCTCGTGGGCCTCTCGAACGCCATGTGGCTGCTGCTCTCCGGAGAGCCGGTGGATGCGGAAGAGGCCCTCCGGATGGGCCTGGTGACGCGTGTCGCGGGCTCCGCGGAGCTCCTCGACACGGCCGTGGAGATGGGCGAGACGATCGCGGCCAACGCGCCGCTCGCCGTGCGCGCCACGCGCAAGCTCGCCCACCTCGGTATCGAGATGCCCCGCGACTACGCCCGGCGCATGGGCGCGATGCTGATCGAGTCGGTGTGGTCTTCCGAGGATGCCGTGGAAGGCGCGCGGGCGTTCGCCGAGCGGCGCCCGCCGGACTGGAGGATGCGCTGACCGAACGGCCGGCCATGGGGCGCTACATGAGAGGGTGGTCCCCGCCGTCTCCGAGCAGCAGGCCGCCGGCGTCCTCGAGCATCTTCGTCTGTCCCAGGATGTGCTGGCAGGCCGTCTGGATGTCGCGGAGGTTGCGGTCGAGGAGGCTCCTGCGCGTGTAGATGGCGTTGCCGCCGACCGTGTCGTAGAGCAGCCCCACCACGCGGCGGGCGGTCTGGAAGGCGTTCGTGCGGGACAGCCAGGCGTCGGCGCGCTCGTCGTCGGTCGGCGTCTCCCCCCGCTCGAGCCGCTCCCAGAGCCGGCCGAGGGAGTCGAACACGTAGCTGCGCGCGGCGTTCAGCGACAGGTGCGCCTCGGCGACGGCGGCGCGTATGCGCGGGACGTCCCGGTAGGCACGGCCGCTGCTCCGTTCCTCGCCTTCGGAGAACGTCCGGCGACAGACGTCGACGGTCTCCTGCGCGATGCCGAGGGGCACGCCGACGGTCTTGCGGAGGAAGTGGTCGGGCCGCGCCCAGATGGGACCCTCCCGGCGGGGCGGATCGAGCAGGCTGAAGGAGCGCTCTTCCGGCACGAAGACGTCCTCGCAGCGATAGTCGTTGCTCCCGGTACCCCGCAGGCCCGTCGTGTACCACGTGTCCAGGATCTCGTAGTCGTCCGGGCGGCCGTAGAGGATGCGCCACGGCGCGCGGCCGTTCGCGTCGCGCACGACCTCGCCGTCCTTCTCCAGGACCGTGCAGCCGGCCACCAGCCAGTCGCAGTGACCGCAGCCGCTGCCGAACATCCATCGCCCGCTCATCCGGTAGCCGCCGTCGACGCGCCGGGCGGTGCCCGCCGGATGCACCCACCCGGAGGTCGCCATGTCGAGGTGCGGGTACATCTCCCGGGCGACGGCGTCGTCGAGGTACCCCGAGTAGATGCCGGAGTCCGCCCAGATGAAGGCGCACCACCCGACCGAGGCATCCGCCCGTGAGAGCGTCTCGATCACCTCCACCTGCTCGATGGCCGTCATCTCCGGCCCACCCCAGATCTTCGGCATGTTCATCCGCATGATCCCGGCGTCCCGGATGTCGGCGACGATGTCGGCGGGGAGGTTGCGCAGTTCGTCGTAGCGCGCGGCGAGGTCGCGCTTGCGGATGCGTTCGGCGAGCGCGCCGGCGTTGGCGAGGATCTCGGCGCCCGTCAGGGGGCGGCCGGCCTGCGGCCGCGGGGCAGCGGCGGACCCTGGTGCGTGGGCGCTCATCGCAGGAACATCCGGTACGCCGGGTTGTCGGTCTCCTCCCGGTAGCCGTAGCCCACCTCGTCGAGGAACGACAGGAACCCGGGCCGCTCCGCCGGCGGTACCTGCAGGCCCATCAGCACGCGCCCGTAGGCGGAACCGTGGTTGCGGTAATGGAACATGCTGATGTTCCAGGGCTTGCGGCCCATGTGGCCCAGGAAGTGCGTCCGGGCTCCGGGGCGTTCGGGGAAGTCGAAGCGGTAGAGGACCTCGTGCGAAGCGCGGGGCGCGCGCCCTCCGACCATGTGGCGCACGTGGAGCTTGGCCATCTCGTCGTCCGACAGGTCGAGCGCGGGATAGCCGTCGCGCGCCAGCGCGGCGAGGAGTTCATGCCGGTCGCCCCGGGTCTCGCCGACGGTGATGCCGACGAAGATGTGCGCCTCGTCGTCGTCGGCGTAGCGGTAGTTGAACTCGGTGATCGCCCGGCGCCCGAGGATCTCGCAGAAGCGCAGCAGGCTGCCGGGGCGCTCGGGGATGGTGACGGCCAGCAGCGTCTCGCGGTGTTCCCCGAGTTCGGCCCGCTCGGCGATGTGCCGCAGCCGGTCGAAGTTCACGTTGGCGCCGCTGACGATGGCGGCGAACCGACCGCCGGTATCGCCTTCCCGCTCCAGGTAGCGCTTGAGGCCAGCCACGCCGAGGGCGCCGGCGGGTTCCGCGATCGACCGCGTGTCCTCGAAGATGTCCTTGATCGCCGCGCAGATCTCGTCGTCCGTGACGAGCATCACTTCGTCGACGCAACGTTGCGCGATGCGGAAAGGCTCGGCGCCGATCTGCCGGACCGCCACGCCGTCCGCGAAGGTCCCGACGCGGTCGAGGACGACCCGTTCGCCCGCGGCCAGGGCCGCGTGCAGGGTCGGAGCCTCCTCGGGCTCGACGCCGACGATGCGGGTTTCGGGCCACAGCGCCTTGATGTATGCGGAGACTCCCGCGATCAGTCCGCCGCCGCCGACCTCGACGAACACCGCGTCGAGCGGCGCGCCCTGCTGGCCCACGATCTCCATCGCGATCGTACCCTGGCCCGCGATCACGTCGGGGTCGTCGAAGGGCGGCACCAGCGTCAGGCCGCGCTCGGCGGCGAGGGTCTCGGCGTGTTCGCGGGCGCTCTCGTACGAGTCGCCCGCGAGCAGGACTTCCGCGCCCAGGCGCTCGACGGCCTCGATCTTGATGCGGGGGGCCGTCTCCGGCATCACGACGAGGGCGGGGATGCCGAGTTCGCGGGCGGCCAGCGCCACGCCCTGGGCATGGTTGCCGGCGGAGGCCGCGATGACGCCCCGGCGCCGCGCCTCGTCGTCGAGGGAGGCGAGCTTGTTGTACGCGCCGCGCAGCTTGAACGTGAAGATCGGCTGCAGGTCCTCGCGTTTCAGCCACACGGCGTTCCCGAGGCGGGCGGAGAGCTTCGGGGCATGTTCGAGCGGCGTCTCGCGGGCGACGTCGTAGACGCGCGCCTTCAGGATCTTCGTGACGTAGTCGCGGGACATGGCAGGGACTCGGCGGCGGGCCGGGGGGCGCGCAATGATAGCGGGCCGGCCGCGCGGGCGGGATGCGTGCGCCGGCGGCCGTCCGGAGGACAGCCGCCGGGGTCGGTCAGAACCAGATCCCGTACAGCAGCGCGAGCACGGTCACCACGTACAGCAGCCAGGTGAGGAGGTTCCCCGCGGCCCGCGTCGGCGGCACGCCGTCGGTGATCTGCTGGATGCCGTGGGCCTGCAGGATGCGGGCGACGAACAGGCCGCCGCCGACGGTGTGCAGGAACCAGTGCGGGAACTGCAGCAGCGCCAGGAGCCCCAAGCCGATCAGGAGTCCGGGGACGTACTCGATGTTGTTGCCGTGTGCGCGGATGGCGCGCTCGAGCTTGGGGTCGTCGCCGGTGCCGAACCCGACCCCGGCCTTGACGCGTATCCGGGACACGTTGATCCCGAGGAACAGCATGAGGCCGAGGTTGAGTGCCGTCCACAGGACGACGGGATAGAGAGCGCCTTCGTTCATCATGTCCTGGTCTCCTTTACGAGATGGGGTGGGTCGAATCGCTGGAAACTGGTGATCATAGGGGCGGCCGGCGGTGCGCCCATGGCCGGGCCCGCTCGAAGGTGGCCGCCGCGCGCAGGACATCCGCGTCCGCGCCGCGTCGGCCGACGATCTGCAGCCCGACCGGGAGGCCGTCCGGCGTGAACCCGCAGGGCACGCTCGCGGCGGGCTGTCCGCTCATGTTGAACGGATAGGAGAACTCGGCCCAGCGGATCCAGTCCCAGGGGTGTTCCGGCCAGTGGGCGGGCTCGATGCGTTCGGGCGGGAACGCGGCCACCGAAACCGCGGGGGTGAGGAGCACGTCCCACTCCGCCATGAAGCGGTGCATCCGCTCCACGTAGGCGAGCTTGCGCCCCCGCATGGCGAGGTACGCGTCCGCCGAATGTCCCATCCCGTCGCGGATACAGGCGACGAGCCCGGGGTCCATGCGGTCCTCCCACTCCTCGAGCAGCGATGCCAGGGGCGCCTCGTGCACCGCCCAGAAGAACCGCCCGATCTCGGGCCCCTCCGTGCCCCACTCGGGGACGACCTCGTCGACCCGGCAACCGAACGACTCGAAGGCGGACACGGCGGCCCGCACCGGCTCGGCGACTTCCGGGTCCACCCGCGCGTGTCCTAGGTCCGGGCTGTACGCGATGCGAAGGCCTTCGACGTCAGCTTCCAGACCCGCCAGGTAGTCGGTGCCGGGCCCGGTCAGGCTCGTGTGATCGAACGGATGCGCCCCGGCGGTGGCGTTCAGGAACAGCGCGGCGTCCGCCACCGTCCGCGTGATCGGTCCGATGTGGGAGACGTTGTCGTTGTTGCGCACGGGCACGTGCGGGATCACGCCCCACGTCGGCTTCAGCCCGAACACGCCGCAGAAGTGCGACGGCATGCGGATGGAGCCGGCCCCGTCGGAGCCCTGGTGCAGCGGTCCGAAACCCGCGGCCGCCGCGGCCGCGGCGCCGCTGGAAGACCCACCGGCGTTCAGTGCGTGCTGCCAGGGGTTGTGCGTGATGCCGGTCAGCGGGCTGCGGCTGATGCCCGTCCAGCCGAACTCCGGTGTGGTGGTCTTGCCGAGGATGACGGCACCGGCGGCCTTCAGCCGGGCGGTGACCGGCGCGTCGGCGTCTGCGACCTGTCCCGCCTGCGTGCGTGAACCCAGGGCCAGGGGACATCCCGCGAGCTGGTGCAGGTCCTTGATCGTGACGGGTACGCCGTGGAGCGGCCCGAGGTCGTCGCCGCGGGTCAGGGCGCTTTCCGCCGCCTGCGCCATGTCGAGCGCCAGCTCCGGAGCAAGGTGCGCGAAGGCGTTGACGCGGCCGTCGTAGCGCTCGATTCGCTCCAGCACTGCCTGGACCGCCTCCACGGGGGAGATGTCCCGGGCGCGGATGCGCGCGGCCAGATCGAGGGCCGACGCGAAACAGGGGTCGTCCGTCATCGGACCAGGCCGGGAGGCGGAGCGCCGGGATACACCGTCAACGGTCGAGGCCGGCGATCTCGCGCTCGAGCTGGTTCTTCGGGTCCGTGACGATGGCCTCGAGCGCGCGTACCCGCTCCTCGAGGCTACCGTTGCCCTCGAGGGCAGCAAGGCGGGCTTCGAGATCGTCCACCCGCGCCCCGCCGGATGTGGACCGGGACTTCGCGTAGATGCGATAGCCCTCGAGCAGGCAGCCGCATACCACGGCGATGGCGACGAAGGTCCAGAATCCCATGTGCGCTCTCCGAGTCCTCGTCATCCGATCATAGTGCAAGCGGCGGGCAGGACGCACCGCGACGAGACGGTTGTTCGTGCAACTGAGCGTTGTGACGCCGCGCGCGCACCGGCCATGGGGCGCTATAGTCGGGCCATGACTACGGAACCCGACCCGGTCGCGTCCTACCTCGCGACCCTGGAGCACCTGAAGTCGCGCAAGCGCTGGTCGACCAGCCTGCCGACGGTGCGCTACGCCGCGCTGGCGCTCGGCCCGGGCGGGCCAGATGTGGACCTCGACCGCCTCGAGCGTGCCACGGACACGTTGCGCACGGGCGCTGGCTGGACCAGCCCGCTGCGTTCCGAGGTCCGCCACGTCATCGCCGCGATGATCGTACGCGAGGGACTGGACCCGGAAACGGTCCGTGACCGCGTCCTCGAGACGCGGGCCGCGTTCAAGGGCCACGGCATCCCGCGGGGCATGCCGGGGTCGGCGTTCGCCGCACTCGTGCTCGCGATGCGCGCGGACGGAGGCCCGGTCCCGGACCGGCAGCTCGAGCGGCTCGCGCGCATCTATCGGCACTGGCGGTCCGCGCACTTCTGGCTGACGGGGGCGGACGACCTGCCGGCGGCGGCCGTGCATGCCGCTGGCGACCGCGAGGTGGACATGCTCGCCGCGGACGTGGAGCGCGCCTATGCCCGGCTGGTCGAGGCCGGCTTTCGCCGCGGCGGCCCGCTGCAGTTGGTGTCGCACCTGGTGGCGGTGGACAGCCGGGGCGTGGAGACGGCGGTGGAGCGGTTCCGGCGCATCGCGGAGCGCATGGAACGGTCGGACCGGAAGGTTCGAGCGGGCCGCTACGACGAGGTGGCGCTGCTCGCGCTGACCGAAGAGGACCCCGCGACGCTGGTCGAGCGCGTGCTGGAGCACCGGGAGCGACTGCGCGCGGCCAAGCCGCGGCCGGGGAAGGACCTCGCGTTCTCCCTCGCGGCGGGCATCGCCCTGGCGGCAGACGAGGCCCACGCGGCCGAGCGGGGCGCCGGAGACCTCGCCGCGCTGCACTCCCTGCAGGCGATCCTCAACGCGCGCCATGCCGCGGTGGCGACCACCGCTGGCGCGGGCGCCGCCGTGGGCCATTCCTGATACGACGCCCGGGGCGCTATTCCGGCATGAGCTCAGGGGCGATGGGCGCCCGCCGGCCGTACTCCCCGGGAGGATAGTGCTCCGCCAGGTAGCCGAGGATGCGGTCCTCCACTTCCGGAGGCAGTGCCCACAGGTTCTGCGTCTCCTGCATCCAGCGGATCATCGCGAGCCAGGTCGCGCGGTCCGCGCGCTGGTGCGTGACCAGCCCGAAGGAGTGGCAGGTCCCGCAGTGGGCGCGCACGTCCTGCCAGCCCGGTTGCATGACCAGGCCGGTGCCGGCGTCGATCTCCGCCCCGGCGGCGGCGAGGGATAGCGTCAAGGCCGCTGCCGCGGCGCGAGCCTGGCGGTGCTTCATGCGACGCGGACCGCGATCCGGTGGCAGGCGTTGTTCAGGTATCCGCGCGGGTTCCATGCCGGCAGCAGGGCGGGCTGCGAGCGGCCCACTGCGTCCACCGCCCGCGCCCAGACCTCGTAGTAACCCGGCCGCGGGAAGTCGATGGAGGTGGACCAGTGCTGCCACGCCAAACGGTTGGCCGGTTCGGTCAGCGCGGCGCGTTGCCAGGTGGTTCCGAAGTCGATGGACGTGTGGAGCTCGCGGACCGCAAGGTCGCCCGCCCAGGCGTGGCCACGGACCGTCGCCGGGGCGCCGAAGGGTAGGCGGACGCCTGACTCGGGGAAGGTGATGAGGGACTTCACCGGCATCGACTCGATGATGCACATGTCCGCGTCGGCCACCTCGGCGCCGGGTACCACGGGGTCGCAGGGAACGCGGTAGGACTGGCCGCCCATCTTCTCGCCGTCGTGGACGCGGTCGCGCACGAGGATGCGGGTCAGCCACTTGCCCCCGACGGAGCCGGGCCAGCCCCCCGCGACCATGCGTACGGGGTACCCGTGCAGCGGGGGGAGCGGCGCCCCGTTCATGTCCCAGGCGATGAGCGACTCTTCCTCCAGGGCCTTGGGCAGCGGAACGCCCCGCGAGATGGCCTGTTTCGTCGGGTCCCCGGAGATGTGCGCGTCCGCGGCTTCCCAGGCCACGTAGACGGCGTTCTCGCCGATGCCGCAGTCCGCGAGGACATCCCGCAGCCGCACGCCGGTCCAGGTGGGACAGCCGACGGCGCCCGTCGTCCACTGGTTGCCCCGGGCCGGTGGGTGGAACTCCGAGCGTCCGTTGCCGCCGCATTCGAGTTGCAGTTGCAGGGTGTGGTGCGGGAAACGCCGCTGGATCTCGCCCAGGGTGAAGCGCGCCGGACGCAGGCAAGCCTCGCCGGCCACTTCGACGGTCCACTCCCCGGGGTCGATGTCCGCAGTGTTGGGGGGAGTCCCGTTGTTGCGGACGAACAGGCGCTCCGCCGGCGTGACCGCGTCGTCCAGCAGGTGCGCCGGGGTCTCGGCGTTGAGGGGCCGGTCGTTCAGGACCCGCAGGCCGTCCTTGCCCGGGATCGAAAAGGGTTCGGTCGTCTGGGCGAACGCCGCGGGGATCAGCCCGGCGGGCATGCGCTCGGCGAACGGGATCGCGCCGCCGAGGGCCGCGGACATGGCGGCCAGTCCGGAGCCGCGCAGGAAGCCGCGGCGCGTCAGGGGACTGCTCTCGCGACCCCAGACCCGGCGGTCCGCCGCGAGGGGGTCCGCGTCGTAGAGCGCGTGCAAGCCCCTCTCGATCCTCACGCTCACCTCCGTCGCCGCCCTTCCCAACGCGGACATTTTGGGCGAAGGTTTGCGCAGGCGCCAACGAACCGGAGATCGAGATGAACAAGGTCCAGGGTCTGCATCACCTGGCCGTCTGCACGGCCGACATGAAAGCGCAGATCGAGTTCTTCACGGACAAGCTCGGGATGGAACTGGTCGCGCTCTACTGGATGCACGGTGTCGCGAACACCTGGCACGGGTTCCTGCGCCTGAACGACGAGAGCTCGATCGCCTTTGTCTGCAACCCGGACATCGAGGAGATTCCCGTCCGACTCGGGGAGACGCATGCGGGCAATCCCGGCGCCAACTGCGCGCGGGGCGCGATGCAGCACGTGGCGCTCCGCGTGTCCGACCACGCCGAACTGCTGGCCATGCGGGACCGGTTGCGTGCGAAGGGCGTGCCGGTCATGGGGCCGATGGACCACGGGTTCTGCGCGTCGATCTACTTCGCGGGACCGGAGAACCTCTCGCTCGAACTCTCCTATTCGAAGGACGCGATCGACGCGGACGCGTGGATCGATCCGGAGGTGACGGAGCTGGCCGGCATCTCGCCGGAAGAACTCGCCCGCTACAAGCGGCCGGCGGACTACGAGGACGAAGGCGGTGCGGTCGCACAGCCGGCGCTGGACGGCCCCGGCCCGCACATGACCAACTACCCGCCGGGCCTCTACGAGCGGGTGCTCGGCCGCCCGGACGAGAAGGTCTGGAACAGCGTGGACAACCAGCCGCCGGTCAAGGTGGACGCGGTCGCGGGATAGCGGCTGCTTCCGTCATCTTTCGCATGGTTGCGGGTTTGCCGTTTCGGAGCGGCGCAGATGCGTGAAGAGGAGGCCCTGCTGGCCCAGGCTCGCGTCGTGACCGCCAGGCACGACGCGCTCGCGTTGGCGGATCAATGCGCAATGGCGCGTCTGCTTCCGCTGGACAAACGACGGCCCGTGCGATGTCGAGATCGTGGATTGCCACTGAAGGAGGCTGACATGAATGCAAGGAACGGCATGGAACCGGTGCATCCCGGCGAAATCCTGCGCGGCGAACTTGACGAGTTCGGGCTGTCGGCCAATGCGCTGTCGAAGGCGCTGGGCGTGCCGGTGAACCGGGTGACGATGATCCTGAACGGCCAGCGGGGGGTGAGCGCGGACACCGCGCTGCGTCTCGCGCGCTACTTCGGCACGACGCCGCAGCTCTGGCTGAAACCTGCAAAAGACATGGGAGCTTCGCCGGGCGGAGATCGCGGCGGGCCGCGAGATCGCGAAGTGCGTTACGCCGCGGCCGGCGGCGGCGACTGGTGCGGCGGCCGATGCCCGTCCCTGGCGGCCGCGGATGAGTACGTCGTACCCGCTCACTGATCCTGTCCCGTGGCCAGCCTCGGAACCGGCATCATCTGCTGCCTGTACGGGAACACGTCGTCCACGCCGAGCATTTCCCGCAAGCGGGCGGGCTCCGCGCAGTCCTCCCACATCCCCTCGGGGATGGTCACCTGGAGGTTCTCCTGCGGGCTGAGCGAGAAGTGGCGGTAGAAGCCGATCGCGTTCAGGCGCAGTCCCGGGGTCAGCTTGGGGAAGCTGCCGTGCCAGGTCGCGCCCTGCCAGAGGACCACCGATCCCCGCGGTCCCTCCGCCGGGACCGCGCGGGCGTCCGCGTCGCGCCCCGGATATCCGGCGGCGAGGTGGGAGCGGGGGACGTACGCCAGGCACCCGTCCTCCTTCGAGTACGCGGTGAGCATCCAGGTGGCGTTGACGTGGAGCGCGCTTGCGCCCCAGGGCATCGGGCAGCCGCAATCGTCCGGGTGAAGGGCGATCGATCCGGGTCTCGAGAATCCCTCCTGACCCGCGGCCGGGGGCGTGCTCCGCCACTTCAGGTAGGACGTCGAGTTGTCGAGCCGCCGCATGCGGAAGGGGAACTCGACGGGGAAGCCGCCCTGGATCATGTGGCTGACAAGCGCGTCGACCTGGGGATTCGTCAGCAGGTCGCGAAAGCAGCGGTCGCGCTGGAGGAGTTGCTGCATCAGCATCACGGAAGGCTTCGGCTCCCGCGGCAGGCCCACGCTCGCCATGATGCGGTCCGTGCCGTCGGGCCATTCGAGGTCTCCCTCGGGACCGTGCTCGAGACTGATCGGGCAACCGGTCATCCGGGTGAACTCGGCGAGCAGCACTTCGGTGCAGCGGTCGAGAAGGACGTCGGTTACTCCGGTGACCTCGGGCGGGATGATCGTGAGGCCGTTCGACTGGAGTTCGAGGAGGTACGGTTCGAGCCCGTACTGTGCGATCTCCTCCCGGATCTGGTCGACGATGCTGGTCATGTCGAATCCTCCCGCGCCCGCTTCAGGCGCATGCTCACTCCGCCAGGGGGTTGACGATACCGCGTCTGACACCGCCCGCGAGCCGGCGGGCGAGGAAGTCGAACGCGAATTCGATTTCCTCGGTCGGGACCTCCGGGTGCAGCCCCGGATTGGCGTGCAAGCGCTTGTCGGCGCTGCCGAGGGCGTCGAACAGTTCGAGGCAGCCCTTGCGGTTGAATATCTCGTCCTCGAGCTGCAGCAGGAAGAGGATGGGGATGTCGATCGCGGCGGCGTCACGCGCGAGCCGCTCGCCGAAGGCGCGGCCGAGGCCCCACGTCCCGAGCAGGCCCAGCGTCGCGGCATGGGCGCCCACCCCCGAGGCCAGCAGCGGAATCCCGAACATCGAGCCCATCGACAGGCCGAAGTAGGCGATCCGCCCGCCGCCGACCCCGGTGTCGCGGCGGATGCCCTCGAGGGCATCGTGCCAGTCCCGCACCATGTCCTCGACGGCGCCGTCACGTTGCATCTCGATGCCCAGCGCCTCGCGACCGCCGGGCGGGACGTGGCGCAGGCCGTGCACGGGCCCGTCGATCGCGAGCACGGCGGCGTCACGTTTCCTCGTCATGTGCTTGCCGAGGTACGGGATCGGCGCCTGGTAGCGGTCGCCGGACGCGCCGTGACCGCAGAGCAGCAGGGGAGTGTCGGTGTCCGGAGCAGGCGGCAGCCACAAGGCGCCCGTCACCGGGCGCGCATGTCCGCGCTCGATGCGGAAATCTCTCGGCGCGCCGGGCGACGCTGCGCCGAGCCACTGCAGCGTAGCCACGCGATAACTCCCCACTCTGTCCGCTTCGGGTAGTATCAAAATGTATGGCGCTCACCACAAGTGGGTGCTACAGGGGAAAGCGACAAGTGGAGGAGGATCGGACATGGCCGAACCCGCGACCGCCGCTGTCCCCCGCGACCCGCCGAACGCCGTCGACGCGATGCTGGCGCCGATTCGCGAGCTCGGGCTCGAGCAGTATGTCGCCGAACTCGAACACTACGGGTACACGGTCATTCCGCCCGAGCGGGTCGCCTCGCCGGAGTTCGTGGAACGGGTGCGGGACGCGGTCCTGCGCGTCGCCCACGAGCGCACCGGCGTCGAGCACGCCCTGGACCGGCCGGGCGACGCCGGGAGCTACGAGACCTTCCCGATTCAGTCCGACCGGTATCTGCTGTACTACCTCCTGTTCGAGGACGAGGTCTTCGAGGAATGGCTCGAGAACCCCGTGCTCGCGGCCGTGGTCGACTACATCATGGGGGGGCAGGTGCAGCTCTCGAGCATGGTGTCGTTCGTCAAGTGGCGGGACCGGAACGCGAATCCCGGCGATCCCGCCACGGGCCTGCACAGCGACTCGCCGGGATCTCCGGAGGGCGTGCTCCCGCTCTCGCACAGCGACGTCTGCAACGCCGCGCTGTGCCTCACGGACTACACGCGCGAAGACGGCTGCATCGCCATGGTCCCCGCGAGCCACCGTCTCGGCCGCGTTCCCCTCGAGGGCGAGGGCGTGGACCGCGCCGTACCCGCAGAGGGCCCCACGGGCTCGCTGATCGTGTGGCTCGGCAACACCTGGCACGGGGCGTTCCCGAAGCTCACCGAGGGTCTGCGGCTGAACGTCACGAGCTACCACTGTCACCCGGCGCTGAAGACGCAGGAGCGCTACCAGGAGGCCGTGCCCCCCGAGATGCTCGCGCGCCGCAGCGAGCGCTTCCGGCATCTCGTGGGCGCCTACGAGCCGTTTGGCTGGACCGTCAACGGCCCCGACACGGAGCGCATGATCAAGCGGCTGGCGCGGCTGACGGGATTGGACGAGGACATCATCCGCGCCGCCAGCTAGTGCAGATACGGAGGAGGATTCGACATGGCTGAGCCCGCGGCCGCAACGGAGCGCAAAAACGTTCCGAACGCCCTCGATCCCGCGTTCGCCCCCATCCGCGAACTCGGCCTCGAGCCCTACATCGCCGAGCTCGAACACTACGGCTACACCATCATCCCGCCGGAACTCGTCGCCCCGCCCGACTTCGTCGTACGCATGCGCGACGCCGTCCTGCGCGTCGCCCGCGAGCGCACCGGGGTCGAGCACGCGCTGGACAGGAACGGTGACGTCGGCGTCTACGAGACCTACCCGGTCCAGGCGGACCGCTACCTGCTCTACTACATGCTGTTCGAGGACGAGGTCTTCGAGGAGTGGCTCGAGAACCCGGTGCTCGGGGCGGTGATCGACTACATCCTGCGCGGCCAGGCCCACCTTTCGAGCCTGATATCGTTCGTCAAGTGGCGAGACGAGGACGCCAGCCCCGGCGACCCGGCCACCTTCCTGCACAGCGACGCCCAGGGGTCTCCGGAAGGCGTGCTCCCGGCCACGCACAGCCTCGTGTGCAACGCCGCGCTCTGCCTCACCGACTACACGCTGGAAGACGGCTGCATCGCGATGGTCCCGGGCAGCCACCGCCTCTGCCGGGTGCCCGGGCCGGGCGAGGGAGAGGACCGGGCGGTACCGGTCGAGGGGCCCACGGGTTCGCTGGTCGCGTGGCTCGGCAACACCTGGCATGGGGCGTTCCCAAAGCTCACGGACGGCCTGCGGCTGAACGTGACGAGCTACCACTGTCACCCTGCGCTCAAGACGCAGGAACGTTACAAGGAGGCCGTGCCGCCCGAGATGCTGGCGCGTCGCAGCGCCCGTTTCCGTCGCCTGATGGGCGTCGACGACCCGATGGGATGGAAGGAACACGGCCCGGACGGGGAGCTGTTCATCAAGCTGGCGGCCCGGCAGACCGTGAAGGACGAGGACACCCTGCGGGCGAACTCCCGGCGCTGATGCCCACCGGCGGTGGCGGCCGCGGGCGACCGGTCACGAGGCCGCGGCACTGGTGCCCGTCGTTTCGGCGAGCCGCCGCTTGACGGTCTCGATCGGGTTGCGGTAGTCCACCGTGCCGAGGCCGAAGTTGGTCAGCTTGTAGCCGATCAGCGCCTGCAGCTTCTCCGGCATCTCGACGACGACCTCCGGCGGGACGCCGATGAACTGGTTCTCGCGCTGCTTGAGCCAGGCCAGGTTGAAGTTGACGTTGATGGAGCGCCGGTACTCGTCGGCCGTCGAGTTGCCTCCGCCCCGGTGCCAGAGCGCGCCTTCCCAGAGCAGCAGCGCGCCGGCGGGCATTTCCACGCTCACCGTCGGCGTGTCCTGGTCCACCCGGTCCACGGAACGGTGGCTGCCCGGCACCACTTCGGTGGCCCCGTTCTCGCGCGTGAACGGGTCGAGCGCGATCAGCGTGTTCACGATGAGCGGGGGATGGGGGCGCGGGATCGGGTAGTGCCCGTCGTCCTGGTGCATGCGCTGCCGGCGGTCGCCGGGTCCGGGCCGCATGGCGGCGACGCCGGAGACCTGGAAGTCCGGCCCCAGGACCGCCTCGATCAGGGCCAGCAGGCGGTCGTCGACGAGGACCTCGTCCACGGCCCGCGTCTTGTCGAGCAGATTGTGTGTGTGCACGGTCTGCTGGCCGTACTCCTTGTCCATGCGGCTGCCGATGTCGTCGAACACGGGCCTGAGGCCGCGACGCAGGCGGCCGAGCGTGTCCGGGGTCAGGAAATCCGGCACGACCGCGTAGCCGTCTTCCCGGATGCAACGCACTGCGCCGTCGATGTCCATGGGCCTCCTCGAGGGCTGCGGCTGGCCGCTTCAGAGCGCGGCGACGCCGGCTTCGGCGATCGCCAGGTCCTCTTCGTCCGTGGCGCCGGCCACGCCGATCGCCCCGATCAGCGTGCGGTCCTGCACGAGTGGCAGGGAACCGTCGGCCACCATCATGCGGCCGCCGCGCATGATACTCGCGGCCCGGAACCAGTTCTCGTCCTTCACGGGCGCCAACTGCGCGCCCTTGGCGCCGCCCCAGATGGTGCACGTGTACGCGAGGCCGTACGCGATGTCGAACCAGATGCCGGGGGCGCGGTCCATCCGGCCGACGGCCGCGACGTCTCCGGCCCGGTCGACCACGACGACGGTGACGAACTTCCCGAACTCGCGGGCCTTGGCCAGCGCCGCGCCGACGACGTTCTGAGCCTGCTCGTGGGTCAGTTGGGACATGGGTGAGCCTCCTTCGCAAGATTCGGGTGTGCAGGAGCAACGTTCGTCCCCTGCGGTCGGCAACGCATGGTAGCGCCTCGCGGACCCATCGCCGGTATGCTGTAGCGCACCGGGTGTGGCAGGGGAGGCCGCATGCACCGCGGGATGGCGCTGGCGTCGATGGCCCTGGTGCTGGCGTTCGTCGGCTTCACCGTGGTGGACGTCGAGGGCGCCGGCGCGATCTATGCCGGGGTGCGGAGTTGGATCGACGCCACGTTTGGCGGCTACTACGTGGCCGTCCTCTGCGTCATGCTGGTCGCGAGCGTCTACCTCATGGTGGGCCGCCACGCCCGGATCCGTCTCGGCCCCGACGACGCGCGTCCCGAGTTCAGGACGTTCTCGTGGCTTGCCATGCTCTTCTCCGCCGGCCTCGGGATCGGCCTGCTGTTCTTCTCCATCGCCGAACCGATGGGCTACTTCGACTACGCCGAGTCCCAGTCCTATCCCACGAACCCCCATGCGGACCAGGTCGGCGCGCGGGCGATGGACGAGTCCCGCGCGGTGCACGCCCTGCGGGTCACGTACTTCCACTGGGGCCTGCACGCCTGGTCGCTCTACGTCGTGACGGGTCTTTGCCTCGCCTACTTCGGGTTCCGCAAGAACCTCCCGCTGACGCTACGCTCGGCGCTCCACCCGCTGATCGGCGAACGGATCCACGGGCCGATCGGGCATGGCGTGGACCTGCTGGCCGTGTTCGGTGCGGTCTTCGGGGTGGCCACGTCGCTGGGACTCGGCGCCCGTCAGATGGCGGTGGGGCTCGACGTGCTGTTCGGGGTGGAGCCGGCGATCGCGACCCAGATCGTGCTGGTGGCGGTCATCTCGGCGGCGGCCACGCTTTCCGCGGTGACGGGCGTCGCACGCGGAATCCGGGTGATCTCGGAGTGGAACATCTACCTCAGCATCGTCCTGCTCGCCCTATTCCTGTTCCTCGGTCCCTCGGCATGGCTGATGGAACTCCTGGGCCGGAGCATCGGGGCTTACGCCTGGCACCTCGTGCCGATGGGGCTCTGGGTCGCGGACGCGCCCGGCGAGACGGCGTGGCAGAGCGACTGGACGATCTTCTATTGGGGCTGGTGGATCGCCTGGGCGCCTTTCGTCGGACTCTTCATCGCGCGCATCTCCCGGGGGCGGACCATCCGGGAGTTCACGATGGGCACGCTCTTCGTTCCGACGGTGGCGGGCATGGTGTGGATCTGCCTGTTCGGCGGCAATGCGCTACACATGGAGTTGTCGGCGGAGGGGGGCGTCGGCACCGCGGGGATCCTCGAACTCGTCCGCGCCGGCGAGCTCGAGGCGGCACTCTACGGCACCATCGACCGGCTGAGCGACATCGCCTGGCTCGGCTGGGTGATGTCGGCGCTCGCCACCATCCTGCTCGCCACGTGGTTCATCACCTCCTCGGACTCCGCCACCCTGGTGATCGCGACGATGCTCAGCATGGGCGACACGCAGCCGCCGCGCGGGCTGCGCGTCTTCTGGGGTGCGGCGATCGGGACGGTCGCGGCGGTTCTGCTGCTTGCCGGGGGGCTGCAGGGCCTGCAGGCCGCCTCGGTGGCCGCGGCGCTACCCGTGAGCGTGGTGCTGCTCGCGATCCTCGTCGGGGTGGTGAAGGCGCTGCTCGCTGATTCCCCGGAGTCCCCGGAGGCGCCGGACCCCCCGTAAGGGGCCTCGCGGCTCACGTCTCCACGGGGTTGTCCGGGTCCGTGATCCACTCGCTCCACGATCCGGGGTAGAGGGCGGGCTCCGGGAGCCCGGCGTGGACCATGGCGAGGATGTTGTGGGCCGCCGTGACGCCCGAGCCGCAATAGCACACGGTCGGCCGGTCCCCGGACCCCGCGAGGAGCGCATCGAAGCGGCGCCGCAGCGATGCGCGATCGGCGAACCGGCCGTCGGCGGTGAGGTTGTCCGTGAACGGCGCGTTCCGGGCGCCGGGGATGTGGCCGCCCCGCGGGTCGATGGTCTCGTTGGTACCGTCGAACCGGTCCGGAGCGCGGGCGTCGAGAAGCGTCCGTTTGCGCTCGGCCACCAGCGGGCGCAGTTCGCGCATCGTGACGGTCGTTGGCCTGGGCTCGGGCGGCGGGGGACGAGACGCGGGTGTGGCGACCTGGGAGGCATCCATCGCCTGCCATGCCTGGAACCCGCCGTCGAGCACCGCTGCCCGCGCATGTCCGGCCCACCGCACCATCCACCAGCACCGGGCCGCGAACATCCCGCCGGCGTCGTCGTACGCGACCACCTGGGTGTCGTCCGCCACGCCCTGCGCGCGCAACGTCTCGCGGAAGGCATCGCGGTCCGGCAGGGGATGCCGGCCGGTGCGTCCGGGAGAAACGGGCCCCGCGAGGTCGCGGTCGAGGTGCAGGTAGATGGCGCCGGGGATATGCGCCGCGGCGAAGCGCGATTCGCCGGCGTCCGGGTCGGCCAGGTCGAAGCGGCAGTCGAACAGGCGTACCGTCGCGGGATCGAGTGCCGCGAGTTCGGCGGCGCCGATCAGCGTCGTGAACGCGGTCACAGGACGGCGTCGAGGGCCCCGGAGAGTGCGGAGACGATGCGGCCGATGTCGTCGTCGTCGATGGTGAACGGCGGACCGATGACCATGATGTCCCGCACTTCGCCCGTTCCCCCGCCGTACAGGAATACGCCGCGCTCGAGGCATTCCATGACCAGGCGCGAGGTCACGTTGGCTTCCACGGGGAACCGCTCGAGGGTTTCGCGGTCGGCGACGATCTCGACCCCCTGCAGCAGCCCGCGGCCGCGCACTTCGGCGACGTTGGGATGTTCGCCCAGCGCGTCCCGCAGCGCCGTCATGAGGCGCTCGCCGGTGGCCGCCGCGCGCTCGATCAGCCGTTCCCGCGCCATGATCTCGAGGACCTTGTCGGCGGCGGCGCAGGCTGCGGGATGCGCGGCGAAGGTGTGGAACATCACGTTGATGTCGGTTTCCCCTATCGGCGCGGCGATGGCGTCCGTCGCGAACACCCCGGTCAGCGGCGCGTAGCCGCCGGCCAGACCCTTCCCGGCGACGAGGAGGTCGGGGGCGAAGGACCAGTGCTGGTACCCGAACGTCGTGCCGGTGCGGCCGAACCCCGTCATCACCTCGTCCGCGATCAGCAGGATCTCGTGGCGGTCGCAGATCTCCCGGATCCCCTCCCAGTAACCGTCCGGCGGCACGAGGGCGCCGCCGCTGGCACCGACGATGGGTTCGCCCACGAAGGCGGCGATCGTGTCCGGGCCCTCGGCTTCGATGGTGTCCTCGAACGCCTCGAGGTAGTAGCCGACGGGATCGTTCCCGGGGCACCGCAGCGGATACGGCGTCGGGGTCGACGGATAGTGCTGGAGGGCCTGCACGAGGCCCTTCTTCCGGGCGGCGTGGCCTCCCACGGCGGTCGTCGCCAGCGTCGTGCCGTGATAGGAGATCGAGCGGCCGACGATCCTGCACTTCTCCGGCCGACCGAACGCGGCGAAGTGCTGGATGGCGATCTTCATCGCGGACTCGACCCCTTCCGAGCCGCCGCAGGCGAGGTGTATGCGCGTCAGGTGCTCCGGCAGCCAGTCCGCCACGAGGCGCTCGACGAGGCGTACCCGGGAGGGCGTGTGCCAGGGCGGCACGACGTAGCCTTCTTCCTCGGTCGCCTTGGCGACGGCCGCGGCCACTTCGGCGCGCCCGTGCCCGATGTTGGTCACGATGGCGCCTCCGGCGGCGTCCAGGATCCGGCGCCCGTCGTCCATGACGAGGTACGCGCCCTCGCCGCGTCGCACGGACACGGGACGGCCGAACGGGAGGAAAGGGTAGTTGCTCATGGGACGCCTTGTCGAAAGCACGGCGCCGCGGTTGGCGGCGCGGTCATTCTAGCTCGCATCGCGGCCACGGGATGCGTCAGGCGGAGGCTTCCGCGGCCTCGAACAGGGCCAGCATCTCGTCCCGATACGGCCGGGCCCTGAGTTCCTCGTCCCGCGCCGCTTCGTACCCGGCGACCACCTTGCCGATGAGGTCCGACCGTTCGAGGAAGCTGGCGGGGCTGTCCAGGAGGTTCACCTGCCGGAACAGCGCGCGCATTACGTCGATGTCGGAGCGCGCCGCATGGCGCAGCCCCTTGCGGAACACGACCCCGCGGCGCTTGCGCTCGTCCACCGTGCCGTCCGCGTTATGGAAGTCGAACGGGTCCTCGCCGCGCTGCAGCGCCTTGTTGACGGCCAGGCTCTGCCGGTCCTGCTGGGCCTGCACCTCGTACCAGGGGACGACATCCCGCTCGATCGTCGCCTCGAACGCGCCCGCCCGGTCGTCCGCATCCTGGTGGTCCGCCAGCGCGTGCGCCAGGGCGAATGCCGACACCCAGGCCAGGGCGCAGCCGCGCCCGGCGATGGGATTGGTGTGCACGTGGGCGTCCCCGATCGCGAAGAAGTTGCGCAGCGCGGGATGTCCGTCGACCAGGTAGTGGCGGCGCGTGTTCTCGAGGTTGCCGTAGAGATAGACCTTGCTGATGGGCTCCGAGCGTTCGCTATCCACCCAGTCCGCCGAGACCCCGATGGCCTTGGCGGCCGCGTCGAAGCTCGCTTCCCGGCCGATGGCGGCCATCGGCGCGTCCTCCGGATCCGCGGCCAGGGTGAGGGAGAACGTGCGGTTGTCGCTGCGGAAGAGCCCCGCCTTCAGGTAGCCGAGGTCGATGCCCTGGACCCCTCCGGCGAGGGACTGGCGCCCGTCCAGGGTCGGGTAGTCGGCGCCGTCCCGGAGGCGGTAGAAGCGCGACGTGTAGAAGATCCCGCACGGATGCCGTTCGATGCGGACCGCGTCGAGTCCCGCCCTTTCGAACCAGTCGTCGGCGCGCGTGTGCGATCCGCTTGCGTCGATGACGACATCGGCGTCCAGGGTCCGCTCGCCGTCCGCGCTACGTACCGTGACCCCGGCGGCGCAACCGTCGCGGATCGCGAGGCCCATGACGCGGGCGCCGTGCAAGTACTCGAAGCCTCCCTGTTCCAGCATGTATCGCCGCAGCAGGTACTCGAACACCACGCGCCGACAGGCGAGGAAGGCGATGTCCGCATCCTCCGCGACGAGCTGCGGGTCCTCGAAGGTGCTGTGCGCCACGTCGGAGAAGCGCAGTTCGGCGGCGCCGCTCGCGATCAGCAGGGCGTGGAACTCGGGCGCGTGCGCCTTGATGAGGTTGTTGAGCGGCGCCAGCAGCACGTGCGAGTGCCGTGTCTGTCCGGCGCCGGTCCGCCGCCAGGCGTCCCACGCGGCGAGATGGTCCGCCGGCATGGCGGCGCGGTCCCGCTCGACACAGGTGACGCGGAACCCGGTCCGCGTGAGGGCAAGCGTCGCCCCGAGGGCGGCGATGGAGCCGCCGACGATGACGGCGTGCGGGCGGCGAGAACGCAAGGGAGCAGGCCGGTTGACGTTGCGTGACGACGACAGGTATGAGAAACCATCAGGCTCCGGAACTCAAAACGCGGGAGGCGCAAGGCGTTGCAGGGGATCGAACTGGATCGGGTGACCGCCTGGGCGTCCGGCCGCATACCGGAACTGGTGCCGCCGCTCTCGTTCTCGCTGATTGCCGGCGGGCATTCCAACCTGACCTACAGGTTCGTCGACGCACGCGGGCAGAGCTACGTGCTGCGCCGCCCACCCCTCGGGCACGTGCTCGAGAGCGCTCACGACATGGGCCGGGAACACCGCATCGTGTCGGCGCTGGCGGGCACGGACGTGCCCGTCCCGCCGGAGTACGGGCACTGCGACGACGTGGACGTCAATGGCGCTCCTTTCTACCTCATGGGATTTGTCGACGGGCTCGTGGCGCATGACGCCGCCGCCGTGGGGGACATGCCAAGCGCGGACCGCCGCTCGCTCGGGGAACACGTGGTCGAGGTCCTCGCGGCCCTCCACGCCATCGATCCGGACGCGGTGGGTCTCGGCGACCTCGGACGCCGGGAGGCCTACCTGGCGCGACAGCTCCGCCGCTGGTCGAAGCAGTGGGCGGCCACCCAGACGCACGACGTGCCCGAGATGGAGGAGAGCGAGCGTCTCCTGCGCGAGAACATGCCGGAACAGGTGGGCGCGTCGATCGCGCACGGGGACTATCGGCTGGGGAACATGATCGTCGGGGCCGGGCGCATCCGGGCGGTGCTCGACTGGGAACTCTGCACCCTCGGCGATCCGCTCGCGGACCTCGGCTACCTGGTCAACAACTGGATGCAGCCGGAAGAGCCCGGAGCGGCCGCCGCAGCGACCGGGGCCGGGGGGTTCGGGTCACGGGAGTCGGTGTGCATGGCCTACGAAGCGGCGACGGGGCGCGACCTTTCGCGCATCGACTACTACCGCGCCTTCTCCCACTGGCGGCTGGCCGCCATCGCCCAGGGCGTCTACAAGCGCTATCTCGTGGGCGCGATGGGCGAGAGCCGGGGCGTCGACCTGGAACAGCAGAAGCAGGGCGTCACGGCGAGGGCCCGCACGGCCCTCGCGTTTCTCACGTGACCGACGGGCCCCGCCCGGGGCCCGTCAGGTCGCGTCAGCTACCGGCAGGGCGAATAAAGGGGCGTGTCAGCCGCTCCGAGGGAATTAGAGCGGCTGAAGACGGCTTCGCTGGGGGAAGGACACTCGGTCAGGGAGGACAGAGATCGAAGCCGTCGTGCACGCCTGAAACTCAACATGACGGTATTGTGTACAGGACAGATCGGCCTGTCAACACTTTTTTGTATAGGTTTTGTTCTTTTTGTAGGGGCGACCCTCGTGGTCGCCCGTGTCGGCGTCATGCATGACTGAGTTCTTCTTTCAGTCGTGCGTGTGAATAAGCGCGTCCCGCTGGACGAAGACCTGCAGGGCTTCCTCCAGTTCGGCCCGGGCGGCCTGTGCGCTGGACGCCGTGAGAGGGTGTTCCGGGTTGCCGGCGGCGCACCGCTCGGCGTGGGCGGTGAACGCGTTGAGCGCGCCGATGAGGTCGACGAGGCTGCGGGCGCACTCGCAGTCGCCCCGCGGGGCGGCCATCGCGATGTGGAGCAGTTCGTCGTCCGTGAACCTTCGCGACGGCCCGACGGAGGATGTCCGCCCGTGCGGCTGGGCGAGGCATGCTTCTTCGATCGCCGACCAGGACGCCGGCCAGGGCATCAGGGTGACGCCGAACGCCGTCGCCGTCTGCAGATCCGCCTCGGTGGCGTATCGGTACGCGAACACGAGGGCCGCGTCGCGTACGGCATCGAGGTATCGCTCGATGCGCTCCGGCTCGAGCGTCGGCAGCAGCACTGCGACGACATCGAGCTCCGGCAGGATGTCCAGGTGCGCGTCGAACGACTCGGGGCTGGCCCAGCGGCCGTGCACGTCGAGCCGCGCCCCGCCGGCGTCGCGTTCGGCGAGGACGAGGTCCGCGCCGACGAGTCCCACGCGCAGCCCGGACTGCGAGGGCCGCGGGGCAACGCCGAGGCGCCGGTCGATCTCCGCGGGGCGGAGCCGCGCGAGTTGCCCGATCGTCTGGCCCCGGTCGAGGAGGGCCTTGATCTTCTTCAGCCGGTCGAGCTGCTCGCCGTCGTAGAAGCGCGTCCGCCCGGCCCGCTCGGTGGGATGCATGCCGTAACGCCGCTCCCACGCGCGCAGCCGCTCGACCGAGATGCCCGTCAGCTTCGAGACGGTCCCGATCTTGTACAGTTGGTCGTCCATGCGTCACCTGGACGTATCCGGACAACCGATTGTACAGGTTGGACGGCGTTTGTACAGGTTGGGTTCGGGGGATGACCGACTACCGGCGTGCTCCTGGCTGGACCGCGAAGTTACGCGCGTCGGCCTCCTCCGGTACGACGTCGCAGGTCTCCATGTACCAGGCGAGCATGCGGTCCTTCAGGGTCAGCGCCGCATCCCGGTACGCCGGATCGTCGATGACGTTGCGGGTCTCGCCGGGATCCGCGACCAGGTCGTAGAGTTCGTCGGTCTCGTAGGCGCGTCGCACGAACTTGAGTCGTTCCGTGCGGCACATGGCGGCCTTGGTGTGCGGCAGCCGGGCCGTTTCCCTGAGTTGCAGGTGGATGCGGGGCGAGTAGAGCGTGGCGCCCGGCGTGCGCTCCCGGGAAGGCAGGTCCCAGCGGGCGCCGGACGGGACGCTCTCCCGCTCGCTCGCCTGTGCCTCGCCTCGCAGCCGGCCTCCCTCGCAGAAGACGGCGTCGCGGTGTTCGGTCGCCGGCTCGGCGAGCACCTGCGCGAGGCTCCGGCCGAAGTGCCAGTAGCCGCAGTCGATGCCGGCGAAGTCGTACACGGTGGCCGGGAAGTCCACCAGCTCCACCAACTGGTCGCGGACGCCCGGTACGGTGGGCACGCCGGCCGGAGGCTTGACCACGAACGGCACGCGGCACAGGACGTCTTGGAAGGTGTTCTGGGTCTTCTCGACGAGCCCGTAGTCCCCGGTGAAGTCGCCGTGGTCCGAGAACACGAACACGGCGCTGTCGTCGTAGCGGCCCGTGTCCCGCAACGCGTCGACGAGCAGGCCGAACTGGTGATCGACGCGCGCGCACATCCCGTAGTAGGTGGCGCGCAGTTCCCGCCACCGGTCCTCGGTCCACCCGGTGAGCCCCTGGGCGTCGCGGATCCCGGCCAGCAACGCGGGCTTGTCGTCCCACGTGTCGTAGAGGTGGCGCTCGGGCACGGCTTCCCGGGACGTCAGCGAGTACCAGGGTTCCTCGACGCAGTACGGCGGGTGGGGATAGCCGAGGGGGAGGAACAGGCACAGCGGCTGGTCGCCGTCGTAGCGCTCGAGGAAGTCGATGGCGCCGTGGACCATCGCCCAGTCGCCGTCGAACCAGCGTCCGCCGCCGGGCGCCTCGAGCCGTCCCTTGAAGAAGCTGAAGAAGTTGTCACCCCCGGGTTCTCCGCGCCAGGCGAGGTCTCCCGCGTGGCTGCCCTCCCCGGGCGTCGCGTCCCAGCGCCGGTAGTCGGCGGCGGTGGGCCGGAAGTGCACGTCGCAGTGCGCCTCGAACCCGAGCTGCCCGGGCACGAGGTCGTTCTTGCCGCCCCACCAGACGAGATAGCCGTGTTCGCGCAGCACCTTCAGGAGGTTCGTCTCGCCGAGGCCCGGGTGCAGCATGCGGTGCATCGTCCGATGGCCGCGCACGTGGGGACACCAGCCGGTCATGAAGGAGCACCTGCTCGGCGTGCAGACGGTGGCCTGGGAGAACGCGTGGCGGAACGAAACGGCGTCCTTGGCGACCAGGCGGTCCAGGTGCGGAGTACGGACCGCGGGATGCCCGAGGTGCGCCAGCGTGTCTCCGCGCCACTGGTCCGGGTTGAAGATCACGATGTGCGGCCGTTCCGTCATCCTGCCTCTCTCCTGCCTCCTTCCCTGCGTCTCGGCGGCGCGGCGCATGCTGCCGGCGTCCATGGCTTTTGCGACAATGCCGCGCTCGACTCGCCGGGGGAAGACCCATGCAGCGCAACATCGGCCTTTTTCTCACCAAGCGGGCGTTCGTGAACCCGCATCGGGAAGCGTACGTCGACGAGTTCGACGTGCGCCTGACGTTCGCCGAACTGAACGCGCGGTGCAACCGGATCGCGAACGCATTCCGCGGCGCCGGCATCGAGAAGGGCGAACGGGTGGCCCTGCTGCTCATGAACGGCGCCGAGTTCACGGAGGCCTACTTCGCGCTCGGCAAGATCGGCGCCGTGGTGGTGCCCCTCAACTGGCGGCTGGTCCCGGACGAGCTCGCCTTCATCCTGAAGGACGCGGGGGCGAAACGGCTGATCTTCGGGGACGAGTTCATGGACCAGGTGACCGAACTCCACGCCCGGGGCGACGCCACCGACATCGAGCACTGGCTGCAGGTGGAGGGCGACCAGGAGGTCGCGTTCTTCGCCGAGAGCTACCAGGCCTTCCGCGACGCGGCGGACGATGCGGAGCCGCCGGTGGGCGCGACCGGCGACGACATGCTCTACATCATGTACACGTCCGGCACGACCGGACTGCCGAAGGGAGTCGTCCACACCCACGACACGTCCATCTGGGGGTGCGTCACGATCGCGGCGACCACCTACTACCAGGAAGCGGACCGTTTCCTGTCGCCGTTGCCCATGTTCCACGTCGGGGCGCTCACGCCCATCACCCTGAACGTCTACCGGGGCGTCACGACCGTCGTGATGCGGAGCTTCGATCCCGTGCGCGCGTGGGAGCTGGTGGACCGGGAGCGGGTCACCGTCGGCCTGGCGGTGCCCGCGATGCTGAACTTCATGCTGCAGGTGCCCGACCTCGACCGGTTCGACTACTCGCAGTGGCGGTGGTGCATGTCGGGGGCCGCGCCGGTGCCGGAGTCGCTCATCGAGGCCTATGCGGACCTCGGTCTCGAAATCCACCAGATCTACGGACTGACGGAGAGCTGCGGCCCGGCGTGCCTGATCGACGCGGAGAACGCACTGGTCAAGATCGGCTCGACCGGCAAGGCCTTCTTTCACACGGACGTCAGGATCGTGGACGCCGAGGGCGACGAGTGCGCGCCGAACACGACCGGCGAACTCGTCCTGCGTGGGGACCACGTGATGCGCGAGTACTGGAACCGGCCCGAAGCCACGGCGGAGACGATCGTCGACGGCTGGCTGCACACGGGCGATGTCGCGCGCATGGACGAGGACGGGTTCGTCTACATCGAGGACCGCATCAAGGACATGATCATCTCGGGTGGGGAGAACGTGTACCCGGTGGAGATCGAGAAGGTCCTGCAGACCCACCCGCAGATCTCCGAAGCCGCGGTGATCGGGCAACCGAGCGAGACCTGGGGCGAGTCGCCGTTCGCCATCGTCGTGCCCAGCGACGCGTCGCTGACGGAGTCCGAGGTGCTCGAGTTCTGCAACGGCCGCATGGCGCGTTTCAAGCAGCCGAAGGGCGCCGCGTTCGTGGACGAAGTCCCGCGCAACCCGAGCGGCAAGATCCTGAAGCGCATCCTGCGCGAGCAGTTCCCGGGCCCCGCGGCGGTATAGTTCCGCCACCCCCGACACGGTAGCGCAGGGAGTCGCCCATGGAACTCACCGAGCTCGAACGCCGCCTTGGCCCGTTTTGCGAGGCCATGTACGAGACGGCGCACGTGCGGGTCTTCGACGTGCACAAGATGCCCGGGCACGCCGGCTTCTCCTACGGCTTCAGCGTCGAGGCCGGGGACCGCACCGAGGGCTGGTTCATCCGCATCCCGCCGCCCAACGTCAACTGGCGGGGCACGGCCGACGTGCTGCGGCAGGTGGCGGTGCTGAACGCGCTCGATGCCACCGACGTGCCGCACTGCAGCGTCCGCTGGTCCGGTTCCGACCTCACCTGGTTCGGCTGCCCGTACTTCGTGGTGCCCAAGCTGGAAGGGGACGTGTTGCGCCTCGGCAAGGACGAGTGGGGCTCCGCGCTCTCCGACGAAGCGCTGCTGGACCTCGGCCGCCAGGCCATGTCGGCCCTCGCGCGCATCCACAAGGTCGATCCGGGGGAGGCTGCCTATCTGGGCGAACCGGTCCCGTTCGCGGCGGACGTCGAGCGCTGGGACCGTTTCTACGAGCGCGCCGCCGACCCGGACGCCCTGGCGCGGGCGCCCGAGTGCCGCGAGCGTCTCCTCGACACCATCCCGGAAGGTGCGCCCGTGGGCATCTTCCACGGGGACTTCCAGACCGCCAACCTGTTCTGTTCGCTCGAAGCCGACCTGCTGGCCGTGATCGACTGGGAGCTGACGGGCATCGGGGCCACGTTGAACGACGTCGGCTGGATCTGCACGTTCAGCGATCCGCAGGCGTGGGCCGGCGGGAGGGCGCTGGGCCGCCCGATGTTCCTCGATCCGGACACCCTGGTGTCGCTGTACACGGAAGCCTATGGCGATCCGCTGCCGGACCTGCGCTGGTTCCGGGCGCTCGCCGCGTACAAGTTCGCCATCATCACCGGCTTCAACCTGGGCCTGCATCGGCGCGGCAAGCGGCCGGACCCGAGTTGGGAGCAGACGGCCCTGTCGCAGACGCCGTTGATCGACCGGGCGCTGGAGCTGCTGGGATGAGACGCGCCGGGAAGCCCGCACGGCTGCCTGGCGTGGGAGCGCCTGCCCGAGGACTCTGCGTCGTGGCGCTGCTGGCGGCGATGCTCTGCTCGGGGTGCGTCTTCACCTACGCGGAGGTTGATGCGCCGACGGAGACGGTCGCAACGTCCGGAGCGGAAGCGGTGACCGCCGCCGCGGAGTACCTTGGCAATCTCGGCGACGGGGCCTGTGGCGAGGAAGGGTGGACGGCAAGCGTCGTCGCGGCGAGCGACGGCACGGTGCAGACCGTCGTCGAGTGCGGGACCGGAACCGAGGTGCGGGCGTTGCGGCTGCGGCTGCGGTCGGACGAATCCGAGGGTCCGACGGCGGCTGACTGGGAGGCCGGGCTGAAGGACGCCGAGGGCCACCTGCGCCGGGCGCTCGAGGCGGGCGAAGCGTGCGCGGACGGGGAAGCCCGTTCCATGCATGAACGAACGGTCGACGACGAAGGGAGAACGACCGAAATCCGGATCGAGTGCGATCGGCCGTAAGGCGCCTGGCGGGTCCAGCATGGCTTGCCGCAGCGCTGAGCGTGCGGCTCCGGGGTGATTGCCGTCGTGGCCGAGTTGGACCGCTTTCTCGAACTCCTCCTCTTCACGGCGTTGGCTGGCGCCTGTATTCCCATTGGCGCCGGTCTCGCCCGTGTCGAGCGGATCGGACCCGACTGGCTCGAGGAGGAGTTCCGCCACTTCGTGATCGCCTTCGGCGGCGGCGTGCTGGTCGGTGCTGTGGCGCTCGTGCTGGTGCCGGAGGGCGTGCTCTGGGTTCCCGACCCGCTTGCCGTTACGGCGCTGCTGCTGGCCGGGGGAGGCGCGTTCATGCTCCTGGACCGTCGCCAGGCCCTGACGGGACGGGCCGCGCCGCAGTTCAGCGCCATGGCCGCCGACTTCCTTCCCGAGTCGCTGGCCCTGGGCGGGATCTTCGCCGTCGGCGGTGAGGGCGCGATGCTGCTGGCCCTCCTGATCGGGCTGCAGAACCTGCCCGAGGGCTTCAACGCCTGGCGTGAACTCGCCGCGGCCGGAGTGCGTGCCCGCGCGGCGCTGGGCCGCATGATCGGCCTGGCAGTGCTCGGACCGGTCTGCGGTGCGATCGGGTGGTTCTGGCTGGCTGATCACGAGGTGGCGCTCGGCGCCGTCCTGCTCTTCGCGGCCGGCGGGATTCTGTACCTCACCTTCCAGGACATCGCACCGCAGTCGCGGCTGGAACGCCACTGGGCGCCGCCGCTGGGAGCGGTTCTCGGGTTCGCGCTCGCGCTGGTCGGGCATCTGCTGCTCGGCGGCAACCCAGCGTCGCCCTCGGAGGCCGCGCCGTAGGAAGGCGCGGGCGCGTAGTCGGTGGGGCTGGGCCGCGAGCGGAGCCGAAGGCGACGGTTGCGGGGCGCTAGCGCCACCAAGGCCGTCGCCCCCGGGCGCCGCGTTTTCCACCGCCCGCCCACCGGCGCTCTGGTGTTTCGGGGGACCGCGCCCGTGGACGGCCCGTGGAAAACGCTCCCTGCTCACGGCCGGCGCACAGGCGCGTCGGCCTTGGCCGCGTAGGGGAATCCGGCCGGCCGTCCGGGCCGGCTTGGCTCGGTCAAGTCAACGCTTACACGTCACGTGGTCGGCACCGGAGGCCGGAGCGCTCGACGGCTCAGTTGACCACCTTGTGCCCACGCTCCCGCATGCAGCGCGAGACGATGCGCGCGCGCTCCCTGGCGCCCTGCTGGACGCTGTACACGCCGCGGCGGCCGCGCCGATAGCGCCGCCCAGAATGCCGCCTACGGCCGCCGAGGTTGCCGTGCTCACCGCCGACTCCTCATCCAGGTGCGAATGTGTCCGCGCGAGCTCCTGGCACTTGACCAGATCGGCTTCGTATTTCGCAGACGGGCGACCATCGACGATGGGGCGGTGCTTGGCGCCCGAACTGGCGCAGCCTGCGAGGAGCACGAGCAGCACGGCTGGGACGGCGTAGCGGATCACTGTGTTCATCGGGGACCGGGATCTTCCTGTCGTGCGGTTGACCATATGGAAGGGGCAGGCTGCAAGGTTGAGCCACCCCGTGTCAACTCTCGCATGGGCAAAGCGCGCCCGTCGTCCGGTCAGGTCAGGCTTCCGCTCCCGCATCCGGACAGCCGCCGTGCTCGATCTGTACCGTCGAGCGGGCGATGCCGAACCGGTCTGTCAGGACGTTCTTGATGGCGCTCGTGGCGGACTCGCCGTCCGTCGTGGGATCGATGGTGGCATGCAGCGTCAGCAGGGGCTTCTCGTTGGTCAGGGCCCAGGCATGCATGCCGTGCACGTCGACGACGCCCGCCACGTCCGAGGTCAGGGCGGCGCGGATCTCATCGAGGTCGACGTTCGCGGGCACGCCCTGCAGGAGGATGTGCCCGGATTCCCGGAGGATGGCCCAGGCGCCCCGGATCAGGATCGCGGCGATCACCATGGCGAGGATCGGATCGGCGTAGAGCCAGCCGAACAGGAGCACGCAGCCGGCGGCGGCCATGGCCGCGACCGAACCGAGCAGGTCGCCCAGCACGTGCAGGGCGGCGCTGCGCACGTTCAGGTTGTCCGACCCGTGCAGCATCCGGTACACGACGACGTTGACGACGAACCCGACCGCGGCCACGGCGAGGGCGGGGATCGGCAGCATGGCTTCCGGTGCGCCGAGCCGCCCGAATGCCTCGTACACGATCGCTCCGGCAAGTACGAACAGCGCCAGCGCGTTGATGAAGGCCGCGAGCACCTGGAACCGGTCGTAGCCGTACGTGAGCCGCGCGCTGCTCTCGCGCCGCGACAGGCGCATCGCGAGCCAGGAGAGGCCGAGGGCCGATGCGTCGAGGAGCATGTGCCCGGCGTCCGCGAGCAGCGTCAGCGAATTGGCGAGCCAGCCGCCGACGGCCTCCACGACCATGAAGCCGGCGATCAGGAAGAAGGCGTAGCGGAGCAGCCTCTCGTTGCGGCCCTGGCCTTGCCCCTGCCCCTGGTCCGGCATGTCTCCGCCTCAGTGCAGCCGCTTGTGCATCCGGATGGCGGCCTCGACCCCGCTGTAGTAGCGGGGGACGAAGTCCGCCTCTTCGTAGCCGCGGGCGCGGTAGAAGGCGCGCCCGCCGGTGTTGCGCGCGCGTACCTCCAGATCGACCCGGGCGATGCCGGCGACGGCCGCGGTCTTCTCGAGCCATGCCAGGAGATCGCTCGCGAGGCCGTGGCGCCGCAACGAGGGATGCACGGCGAGGAGGTTGAGGTGGGCCCTCTCCATGGCGTACTGCATGATGCCGAAGCCCCCGATCACGGTGCCGTGCCAGCGTCCGTCGGCGGTCCCGAGGCGGCCGGCCGCGGGGCGCGACGGCAGCCCCGACCCGTTGTTTCCCGAGCGTTGACAGCGCGCGCAGAGCACGACCGCCTCCGGGTCGCGGATCATGTTGAGGATGGCGGGCGTGCGCCAGCGCCAGTTGAGGCCCTGTTCGACGTAATCCCGGGACATGCGGGCGAGCACCGGGGCCTCGTCGCGCTTGGCGAGCCCGAACTCCGTGGAAACGAGTTCCATGCCTCGATTATTGCAGAAGCGGGGTCGCCGCAGGGGGCTGTGATAGAGTCTCGCGCTTTCCGTCAGGGGGCAGGGTCCATGGACTTCAACAGGGTCCGACTCGACTTCGAGGACTCGGTGGCGGTCCTCACGCTGAACCATCCCGAAGTCCTCAACGCGATCGGTCCGGACATGCAGGAGGGGCTCACCGACGCCCTCGCCGCGCTCGAGACGCGCCCAGCCGAGGTCCGGTGCCTGCTTCTCACCGGCGCCGGCCGCGGCTTCTGCTCGGGCGCGAACCTGGCGGCCCGCAGCAAGCGCGCCGGCACCAGCCTGCGGAACTACTACCACCCGCTGCTCCTCGGTCTTCGGGACCTCGAGATGCCGATCGTCACCGCCGTGAACGGGCCTGCGGCGGGCGTCGGCATGAGCTTCGCAATGATGGGGGACATCGTCTGTGCCGCGCGCGGGGCGTTCTTCCTGCAGGCCTTCGCGCGGATCGGGCTCGTCCCCGACGGCGGCGCTACGTTCATGCTGCCGCGGCTGGTGGGCTGGGGCCGCGCGGTGGAACTGTCGCTGCTGGCAGAGCGGCTTCCGGCGGAGCGGGCGTTCGAATGGGGTCTCGTCAACCGCCTCTACGACGACAGCGACGCGCTGAGGGACGGCGCGATGCAGGTGGCCCGCAAGCTCGGCGACGGACCGAGATCGCTCGCGCTGATCCGCAAGGCCTACTGGTCCACCTGGCACAACTCGTACGAGCAGCAACTCGACCTCGAGGCGCGCCTGCAGGCGGAGGCCGGAGCCACCGACGACTCGCGCGAAGGGGTGCAGGCGTTCCTCGAGAAGCGGGACGCGCAGTTCAAAGGCACGTAAGGGCAGGGGCTGGCCCCGCCCGCGCGCGCCCAGGCGCGCGCTTCCGGTCCGTCCGGACCGTCTGGAAAGAAGAGAAGAGAAGAGGAGATGAGCATGTCGTTGCAGGGACGGGTCGCGCTGGTGACGGGCGGGGGCCGCGGTGTCGGTCGGGCGATCGCGGTGGCGCTCGCGGAGGACGGCGCCGATGTCGCCGTCAACTACCGCCGCGATGACGCCGCCGCCGAGGAGGCGGTGGAACTGGTGGAGCGGGCCGGGGGCACGGCCCGCGCGTACTGCGCGTCCGTCGACGACTTCGAGCAGGATCGCGAGATGGTCGAGGCGGTGACCGCCGAGATGGGACCGATCAGCATCCTGGTCAACAACGCCGGGATCGCGAGTCGCGGCAACTCCGTCGCCGACACCGACATCGCCGAGATGCAGCGCGTGGTGGCGACCCACGCGTTCGGCCCGCACTACCTGTCCAAGCTCGTGATCCCCCGCATGCGCGAAGCGAAGCGGGGCGACATCGTGATGATCTCGAGCTCCGCCACACGCTCGCTCGGCGCCAACGGCGCGCCGTACAACATGGGCAAGACCGCCATGGAAGCCCTGGCGGTGACGCTCTCCAAGGAGGAGAAGCCCCACGGCATCCGGGTCAACGTCGTGGCGCCGGGTCTGGTGGAGACCGAGATGGGGCGGCGGCTCGTGCGCGCGACGGCGGGCGTGGACGACATCAAGACGCTCTACTCGGACAGTCCGTTCGGCCACGTCTGCCAACCGGAGGAGGTCGCGGGCGTCGTGCGCTTTCTCGTCTCGGACGCGAACTCCTACGTCACCGGCGAGCGGCTGTACGTCGACGGCTCCGGCCCCTACGGCGCTTGACCCGCCGGGCGCGTTGCCCGACGATCAGCGCAGGCACATAGGGGAGGGGAAGCTCATGGCCGAAGCCGCGGCCCAAGCCGCCCGCGATACGCGTTTCTCGACCAGCCGCGCCAGCGTCGCCATGGGTGCGCGCGTGGAAGGCATCGACCTGGCGCGCGACACCGACGCGCAGCTCGTCTCGGACCTGCACGACCTGCTCCTGGAACACCATCTGCTGGTGCTTCCGGGGCAGACGCTGTCCGCGCTGGAACTCGCCGACTTCGGCCGCCTGTGGGGCAGCCTGCTCACGCACCCCGCGACGAAGCACGAGGACACCGAGTTCGTCCAGTGGATCGCCCGCGAGGGCCGCAAGCACCGGTTCTTTCCCGGCGAACACCCGTTCGGCAGCGGCTGGCATTCGGACATGACCTGGCACTCCACGCCGCCGCGCATCACGGCCCTGCACGCCCGCGTGCTGCCGCCGGCGGGGGGCGACACGGCCTTCTCGAACCAGCATCTCGCATACGAGACGCTGGACGAGGCGTTGCGCGAGCGCATCGAAGGTCTCGAAGCGTTCCACTCGGGCAAGGTCTTCGGACCGGACGTGGAAGACTCGGTGCACCCGGTCGTCCGCACCCACGAGGAGACCGGGCGCCGGGCGCTCTACGTCAACAGCACGTTCACGCGCCACGTCCTGGGTCTGCCGGAGGACGAGAGCGAGCGGCTGCTGTTCCGGCTGCTCGCCCACGCGAGCCGGCCCGAGTTCGTCTATCGCCATCGCTGGGACGTGGACGACCTCGTCATGTGGGACAACCGCTCCGTGATGCACTACGCCGTCGCCGACTTCTCGGAAGAGCGGGTGATGCACCGGATCGTGGTGCAGGGCGGGAAGCCGCGGTAGCGGCTCGGCAGCCCGACGGGGATCCTACACGCCGATCTCTTGCGGTCGTCCGTCAGGCGTTCACTGGTCCGATGGCCGACGCCGGGCCTCCAGCTCCGCCAGCCGGCGCTCCGCGGCTTCGGCCCGAAGATTGGCGGCCTCTGACCCGCGCCTGAGGGCGTCTCCCTCGCGCCTGAGAGCGCCTGCCTCGCGCCTGAGAGCCTCTGTCTCGCGGTTGGCCTCGTCCAACTCGCGCTCGACCGCGAGCAGCTGGTGCTCCGCCCGATTTGCCCGTTGCTCGGCCGCATCCGCCCGCCGGGTCTCCTCCTCGAAGACCGGCAGATACCGGCGCCGCGAAGGGTCGAAGAGACGCAGTCCGTCGCGCACGACGTGGAGTTCCAGTCCAAGGGCGCTCGCAAGACGCGGAGCCCCATCCGCTGCGAACGCCGTGGCGATAGGGCCGTAGGAGCCGTCGACCAGGCGGGCGCCCTTCAGGACGGGGTCGAGGTAGTCGCCCGTCGGGTCGTACTGGAAGTACTCGGCAACGCCGAGGTGCTGGTAGAGCAGCCGCTTGCGGCCCTCGTCCTCGCGCCGGGTCGTGCGTGAGGTGATTTCCAGCACGAAATCCGGCACGCGGCCTTCCTTCCAGACGAGCCAGTTGTCCCGCGGTGGCAGCTTGGGTGCGCCCCGGACGACGAAGACGTCGGGTACGACCGATTGCCGGGGGTCTCCTTCAACGAAGTACATCAACATGTCCATGCCGACATACACATCGGAACGTCTGGAAAAGTAATGAGTGAGCCCCTGCCATGCGTTGACGGTGGCTATCGCGTGGCGATGGCTCTCAGCCATGGGCTTCCCGTCGCTGCTGGGATACTCGACGGCGGCGGGGACTACTGTGGAGTGCTTCATGCGCTGGTCTCCGGAGGGTGTGCGTCCGGTGACGGGACCCTTGGACGGTAACACAGGGCTGTTTTGGAGCGCATTGATCCGGGGCCATTGCACACTGGGTCGGCGTCGACGCACGTTGGGAACAACGCCGGGGAGGGTGGCGTGAGCCGCCGGTGCCGCGCTACGGGCATACCGCCACGGAACTCGTGAGAGAACCTGCCTCTCGCGCGTGAGACTCTGGCCAGCGACCCTACCAGCGGTGCGTCGAGGTCCTTCGCGCATGCTGTGCCCGATGCGCGGCCACGTACTCCGGGCGGCGCAGGGGCACCACCAGCGCCAGTCCCGCGAGAAAGCCCCCGACGTGCGCCCAGAACGCCACGCCCCCGGCGGCCTGCCCCAGCGCGGGCAGCCCGCTCAGGACCTGCAGTACGAACCAGTAGCCCAGCATGAACACGGCCGGGACGGCCAGCGTCGTCATGTAGAAGCCGAGGAAGATGAAGGTGTGCACGCGGGCCCGCGGGTACAGCAGGGCGTACGCGCCCATGACGCCGCCGATGGCGCCCGATGCGCCGACCATCGGCACGGGGCTGCCGGGATCGGTCGCGACCTGCGCGAACGCCGCCGCCAGGCCGCACAGCACGTAGAAGGCGAGGAAGCGCCAGGGTCCCATGGCGTCCTCGACGTTGTCGCCGAACACCCAGAGGAACCACATGTTGCCCAGGAGGTGGAGCCAGCCCCCGTGCATGAACATGGACGTGATCAGGGTGTGGGGGTCGGCGCTGCCGTCGAAGACGCACGCGCGGGTCTCGGAGACGCGGATGGTCTGCCCGAACTCGACGTGGCCGAGCAAGTCCCCGGGAATCAGCGCATAGCGGCAGAAGCTTTCCGCCAGCCAGGGGTCCGTGCCGAATCCCTGCAGGACGACCCAGCAGAACGCGTTCGCCGCGATCAGGAGCGGCGTCGCCACGGGCCGGCGCGCGGTGGGATTCTCGTCGCGAAGCGGGAACATGCGGTCTACCGCTGCTCGTCTTCCGGCCGTGGTTCCCGGGCTCTGCCTTCGCGTTCCTCTTCCCGGGCCCGCGACAGCGCCGCGGCGATGAGTCCGGACGGTGCGGCGACGATGCCGAGGCCGCAGACGAGGACCACGAAGGTGAACACGCGCCCGCCGGTGGTGACCGGGTAGATGTCGCCGTAGCCCACGGTCGTCAGGGTGGCCACCGCCCACCACAGGCTGTGGAGGATGGACTGGAAGTGCTCGGGCTGGGCGTCGCGCTCGAAGTAGTAGATGCCGACGGCCGAGAGGTAGAGCAGGATCCCGGCGGCGAGCAGGAACAGCAGGATTTCCTCCCGGGCGAGGGTGAGGGCGCGCCGATACCGGTGCAGTGCGCTGCTGTAGCGGAACACCTTGAGGACGTGGAAGACGCGGAACAGCCGCACCGCGCGGACCGCGAGCAGGTCGACGCCGCCGAGGGAAACGTAGAAGGGCACGATGGCGACGAGGTCGACGATGCCGTAGAAGCTGAACACGTATCGCCACTTCCGTTCCGCGGCCGCCAGGCGCATTCCGTACTCGACCGTGAAGAGCACCGTGATGACCGCCTCGAGGAGGCGGAGCGCGGCCGTGGTCTCCTCCGGCAGTCCGGGCAGCGTCTCGATGGAGAGCGCGACCAGGGAGCAGACGATGAGGCCCAGGACGACCAGGTCGAAGGTCCGGCCGGCGCGGGTGTCGGCGCGCTCGACGATCTCGACCAGGCGTGCGTTCATGGATGCGGCCCGCTCACAGGAGCCCCTCCACGTGGAGCGCCGCGCAACGCGCGAGGGCGTCGAGGTCGTAGCCGCCCTCGAGGGTCGACACGACACGGCCGTCCGCGAAACGCTCGGCCGCGTCGACGATGAACCCGGTGACCCAACGGTAGTCGTCGTCTTCGAGCGCGAGTCCGGCCAGCGGGTCCGCGCGGTGGGCGTCGAACCCCGCGGACACCAGGATCATCTCCGGCCGGTGCGCTTCCAGGGCCGGCAGCCAGTCGCGTTCCACCGCCGCGCGGAAGTCCCGGCTCCCGGTGCCGGCGGCGAGGGGCGTGTTGACGATATTGGGCCGGACGACGTCCTGCCGGATGCCGGGGTAGTAGGGGTACTGGAAGCTCGAGCACACGAGCGCTTCGGGGCGGTCCTGGAACATCTCCACCGTGCCGTTGCCGTGGTGCACGTCGAAGTCCAGGATCGCGACGCGCCCGACCCGCTCGAGCGCGGCGGCGGCGCCGGCCGCGATGCTGTTGAAGAAACAGAAGCCCATGACCGTACCGGACTCGGCGTGGTGACCGGGGGGCCGGACGGCGCAGAAGGCGCGCCGGGCCGCACCATCGAGGACGCGCTCGACGGCTTCCACGACCGCCCCCGCCGCGAGGCGCGCGGCATGGAGCGAACCGGGGCTCATGACCGTGTCCGTCTCCACCCGCAGCAGTCCGGTCGTCGGCGCCGCCCGGGCGAGGGCGTCGAGGTAGCGTTGGTCGTGCACCCGAGCGAGGGTTTCGTCGCTTGCCGGCGCGGGTGTGCGACAGGAGAACTGGTCGAGGAGCCCGTCCGCTTCGAAGCGGTCGACGACCGCGCTCAGGCGCGCCGGGCGCTCGGGGTGTCCGGCGGGCGTTTCGTGCCGCAGGCAGTCATCGTGGGTGAAGAAGTCGAGCATGCCCGGTCAGCGAAAGGTGAACGCCAGCACGTTGACGCACCAGGGCGGTACCGCGTCCCGGTGCGGGAGGTCCGCCAAAGGGAGTCGCTGGCCGACGATCCACCACACCGCGTCGTCCTGCACGACGTAGGCGCGGCTGGCGAATGCGCTCACGTAGATCTCGCTGCGGTGGCTGCCGGGGCCCTGTTCGGGAAACGGTACCATCTGTTCGAAGAGTTCGCCGCGTTCGGAGTAGTGCGCGCTCGGTACCCGGAGCCAGTCGAACTCGCTCGCCACGAACCACCAGCCCCCGTCGTTCGTCAGTTCCACGTGGCCGGCGCCCAGCACCGCCGCGCCGAAGGCGATGTTGGAAGCCAGGGCGCTCGCGGTGACGGCCCCGCCGTCGAACACGTCCGCCGCGCGGCGGCGGACGAAGTCGAGATCGGTCACGAGGCCGGTTCGCCGGCCTGGGCGCGGGGGACTCCGGAAGCTGTCTCTCGCTCCTCCAGCTTGCGCAGGTGCCCCGCGTGCCGCTGCGGGCTGAAGAAGGCCAGGCAGGCGAGGGCCGCGGCGGCGAGCCCGGCGATCAGGAGGAAGTTCTCGGACCACGTCAGCCCCGCCGAGACCGCGCCGGCCAGGAACGACCCCGCCGCCCGGCTCAGGTTGGCGAGCGACATGTAGATGGCGAACTGCGTTGCGGCGATGCGCTTGCTACAGACGTTCATGAACAATGCGATGACTGCGACGAACACCAACTGGGAGGCGATCAACCAGACGACGAGGCAACCAACGACAAAGACGGGGCTATGCCAGACAGTGCCGAGCATCGCGAAGAGGAGCGACACGATGGCGGTGGCGGCGATACCGATACCGAGCAGGAGCTTGCCGCCGAAGCGGTCGATCGCGGGGCCGAACAGGAGGCCGACGCAGGCGGCAAGCAGGGTCAGCCACCCATACCAGTTCGAGTAAGCCGTGTCCGCGTAGCCGAGTTCCTGTACCGCGAACACCGGTGCGGCGGTGATGAACACGCCGCCGGCGGCGCGGGCGAAGAACTCCGCCCCGATCAGCACGAGGCTCATCGGCAGGAGCAGCGCGCGGAAGATCTCCGGGAACATCCGGAAGAAGCTCGATGGCGCGATCGGTGGAGCGCCGGCGCGGCCCGGTGTCCACGGCAGCGCGCGCTCGCCGCCCCGCTCGCGACACAGCGCGACGAGGAGGAAGATGGCCGCCACGGTGCCGGCGCAGACCAGCGCCGCCACTGCGAGACCGAACTCGGACAGCAGGTATCCGCAGACCGTCGCGAACGCCGCGGAGCCGACGGCCTGGCCGAACCCCATGAACGCGTTGGCGCGTCCGCGTTCGTTCTCGTGGAGGAGGTCGATGGCCATCCCGTCCACGGCCACGTCCTGTACCGCCGCGAAGGACATCACGATGAATCCGACAACCGTCAGCATCGTCATGTCCGTGGGGTCGGGAATGAACGCCAGCGCGAGGAGCGACAGCGCCAGGCCGCCCTGGGTCGCCATGACCCAGGGCCTCCGCCGGCCCATGGCGGGGATGCCGTAGCGGTCCATGAACGGCCCGGAGACGAGCTTCAGGGCCCACGGCAGCGTCACGACCCCCATGAACGCGCCGGTCTGGGCGAGGGTCGCTCCCTGTCCCGCAAGCCAGGCGATGAGCGCAATCTGCAGCAGGCCGATCGGCACCCCCTGGGCGAAGTAGAACGCGGTGAACGCCGCGAAGCGGAGCCGGCGGGAGTCTGCCAGTACCATCGTCATTGTCCCTTCGCCTCCTTGCGGCGCGCCCGTGCCGGGACGCGGGGTACGTAGTGGAAGTAGGTGCTCGCGATCGCGTCGTGCAGGTCGCCGAGCTGGACCTGGCAGCCGTCGACGAACTCGTGCAGGCCGGCGCCCTCGAGGTCTCGCACATCCGCTTCCTGGACGTGGCGGATCATGGCGTTGCAGACGCCTAGCGGGGGCCCGCTGCGGGGCAGCCGGCGCAGGCCGAACATGAGCGAGTTCAGGCAGCTCGCGTAGGAGCGGGGCTGGTCCTCGTACTGGAACAGGAACTCGAGCACGGCCGGTCCCTCCACGGGCGCCTGCATGATCGCCTGGTAGCTCTGCAGCGCGTACAGGGAGCGCAGCACGCCGCGCCACTGGATCGGCTCGAAGGGCTCGTCGGCGCTGCCGGCGCCGGAGCGCACGTCGATGATGCGCGTGGTCATGTCCGCCCGCTCGATGTGGTTCCCGAGCCGCAGGAACTGCCACTTGTGATCGTGCGTCATGTTGCTCGAGAGGAAGCCCTCGAGCTGCTGTACGCGCCGGGCGATGCCTTCGAGGACCTCGACCCGCCGGCTGCGCGAGAGCGGACCCTGGAGACCGGAACGGGCGAACAGGTGCAGGTCGTTGACGTACTCGAAGGTCACCCGGGGCATCGTGTCCCGCACCGTGCGCATGTTCTCCATCGCGTTGGCGATGGAACTCAGGATCGAGGCCGGGTTGCGCGCATCGCTCGCCAGGTAGCGGACCACGTTGCGCTCCGTCGTATCGTCGTGGAGCGTGGCGAACAGGGCGCTCGAACCGGTGATGTCCATGAGCACGCGCCAGTCGAGGGCGCGCCGTACCGGCAGGTCCATCAGGAGGTCCGCGTGTACCGCGATCAGCCGCGCCGTGCTTTCGGCGCGCTCGATGTAGCGGCCCATCCAGTAGATGCGCTCGGCCACCCGCGAGAGCGTCTGCAGCTTCATCGGCTCAGTTGTCGACCACCCAGGTGTCCTTGCTGCCGCCGCCCTGCGAGGAGTTGACGACCATCGAGCCCTTGCGCAGCGCCACGCGCGTCAGCCCGCCCATGGTGATGTAGGTGCGCTCTCCGGACAGGATGAAGGGACGCAGGTCGAGATGGCGCGGCTCGAGACGGCCCTTCACGAAGGTCGGGGCCGAGGACAACGTGAGGAACGGCTGCCCGATGTAGTTGCGCGGGTTGGCGCGGATGCGCCGCCGGAACGTCTCCCGCTCGCGCCGCGTGGAGTGGGGCCCGATGAGCATGCCGTAGCCTCCCGACTCGTTGGCCGGCTTCACGACGAGTTGTTCGAGGTGGTCGAGCACGTAGTCCCGGGACGCCTTCTCCACGCAGCGGTAGGTCGGCACGTTGGGCAGGACGGGCTCCTCGGCCAGGTAGTAGCGGATGAGGTCGGGGACGTAGCTGTAGATCACCTTGTCGTCGGCCACGCCGCAGCCGGGGGCGTTCGCGAGGGCGACCTTGCCGGAGCGCCAGGCGCGCATGAGGCCCGGGGCGCCGAGGAGGGACTCCGGCTGGAAGGTGTCCGGGTCGAGGAAGAGGTCGTCGATGCGGCGGTAGATGACGTCCACCCGCACGAGCCCCTCGATGGTGCGCATGTACACGTAGTCGTCCCGGTCGACGACCAGGTCGGAGCCCTCCACGAGCTCGGCGCCCATGAGCTGCGCGAGGTAGGAGTGCTCGAAATAGGCCGAGTTGTAGATCCCCGGCGTCAGGACCACGATCTTCGGACGTTCGGTGTCGCGCGGGGACAGGGACGCCAGGCAGTTCCGGAGTTCGCGGGGGTAGTCGTCCACGGGATGGATGGCGTAGTGCCGGAAGAGCTCCGGGAAGACGCGCTTCATCACGGCCCGGTTCTCCAGCATGTAGGAGACGCCGGACGGTACGCGGAGGTTGTCCTCGAGCACGTAAAGGACGCCGCGCTCGTCCCGTACCAGGTCGGAACCGCAGACGTGGCTCCAGACGCCGTGCGGAATGTCGACGCCGACGCACTCGGGCCGGAACTCGCGGGACTGCAGGATGTAGTCCCGGGGCACGACGCCGTCGTCGAGCGCGCGCTGCCGGTGGTAGACGTCGTCGATGAAGAGGTTCAGGGCGCGGACGCGCTGCGCCAGGCCCCGCGACACCTCGTCCCACTCGCGCTTGCGGATGAGACGCGGGACGATGTCGAACGGCCACTCGCGGTCGATCGCGCCCTTCGTCTGGTCGTGGTACACGGAGAACGTGATCCCCATCGTGCGGATGGCCAGGTCCGCGGCGGCCTGCCGCGCCGCGAGCCGTTCCCCCGAGAGGCGTCCGAGGACCCGGAACAGGCCCCCCGCGCCGGCACGGGCGCGCCCGTTCGGGGCCACCAGTTCATCCCAGATACCTTCCGCGTTATATGCTTTCCGGTCGATGGGCATGGGGCGGTGAGGATACTAGATGGCGGGGACTTCCATGCGGGTCGCGAGCCCGTGAGTTACTGCCTGGCCATCCAGACCGACCGGGGCCTGGTGTTCGCCAGCGACTCGCGCACGCACGGCGGCGTGGACCAGGTGAACGCGTACAGCAAGATGCACCGCTTCGAGGTGAGCGGCGAGCGGGTCTTCGTGCTGCTCTCGGCGGGCAACCTGTCCACCACCCAGAGCGTCGTGCACCGGATCGACCGGCAGTTCGAGAAGCCCGCCGGGCACGGGCTGCTGCGGGCGGCCACCCTGTTCGACGCCGCGGAGTATGTCGGGGGCATGAGCCGCGACATCCGCAACGACCACGTGGCGCACAACGCGGACGCCAACTTCGACGCCAGCTTCCTCATCGGCGGGCAGATCCGGGGGCAGGCGCCGGAGATCTGTCTCATCTATCCGGAGGGCAACTGCATCCGCGCACCGGCGGAGAAGCCGTTCCTGCAGATCGGCGAGACCCAGTACGGCAAGCCGATACTGGACCGGATCGTGACGCCGTCGACTCCGCTGGACGACGCCGCGCGGTGTGCCCTCGTGTCGCTCGACTCCACCATGCGCAGCAACCTGGCCGTTGGCCCGCCCATCGAACTCGCCATCTACGAGCGGGACGCGTTGCGGCTGTCCCGGCACGAACGCTACGAGGCGGACGCACCGTGGCTGCTCGACCTCCAGGCGAGCTGGTCGGCGACCGTGGCGCGGGGCATGCGCGTGCTGCCCCGCTTTCCCTGGGAACGGTCGGAGACGGAGGCGCCATGAGCTACGCGACCCTGCAGGAATGGTTCGAACGGGTCGGGCACCTCGGCCATGCGCAGGCGATGCTCAATTGGGACGAGGCGGTCATCATGCCGCCCGGCGGCGGGGCGGCCCGTGCCGAATCGCTCGCGGAACTCGCGCGCATCAGGCATGACCGCGTGTCCGACGCGCGCGTCGGCGACTGGATCGCGGCCGCGCGTACCGAAGCGGAACTGGACCCGTGGCAGCGGGCGAACGTGGACGAGATCGAGCGGACCTGGCTGCGCGCGCGCGCGTTGCCGGAGGACCTGGTCGCGGCCTCGAGCCGCGCCAGCACGTTGTGCGAGCAGGCGTGGCGCACGGCCCGGCCGCGCGATGACTGGGATGCGACCGCGGCGCCGCTGGGTGAAGTGCTGGGTTTGGCGCGGGAGCGGGCCGGGTGCCTGGGAGAGGCGTTGGGGCAGGCCCCCTACGACGCCTTGCTGGACGGCTACGAGCCGGGCATGTCCCGGGAGGTGATCGATCCCGTCTTCGCCCGCCTGAAGGAGACCCTGCCGGCCCTGGCCGATGCGGCCCTCGCGAAACAGCGCGATCCCGTGCCCCTTCCCGGGCCGTTCGAGGAGCGGCGCCAGGCGGAACTCGCGGAGACGCTCATGCGCCGCCTCGGGTTCGACTTCGAGCGCGGGCGGCTCGACACGAGCCACCATCCCTTCTGCGGCGGACGCCCCGACGACGTGCGCATCACGACCCGCTACAGCACGGCGGACCCCCTGGAGTCCCTCTTCGCGGTCCTCCACGAGACGGGACATGCGCTGTACGAGCAGGGGCTGCCGCGGCAGTGGCGGGGGCAACCCGTCGGCGGGTCGGGCGGGATGGCGCTGCACGAGAGCCAGTCCCTGTTCCTGGAGCGGCAGGTGTGCCGGGGCGGCGCGTTCCTCCGCTTCGCGGCGCCGGTCATGCGCGACGCCTTCGGGGGCGACCCCGGCGATCCCGCGTGGTCCGTCGACAACCTCACCCGCATGGCCGCCCGCGTGCAGCCCGGCCGCATCCGCGTGGAGGCGGACGAGGTGACCTATCCGCTGCACATCGCCCTGCGCTACGAGATCGAGCAGGCGCTCGTGGCGGGCGAGATGCGCGTCGAGGACGTTCCCGAAGCCTGGAACGCCCGCATGCAGTCGTACCTGGGGATCGACACTTCCGGGGACTACCGCGACGGCCCCATGCAGGACGTGCACTGGTTCGCCGGGCTGGTGGGGTACTTCCCGACCTACACCCTCGGCGCGTTGACGGCGGCGCAGCTTTTCTCTGCCGCGGCCCGGGACCTCCCGGATCTCGACGATGCGATCGCGCGCGGCGATTTCGGCGGCCTCCGGGAGTGGCTGCGGGCGCGGGTGCACTCGTGGGGCCGGCTACGCGGCACGCAGGAGATCCTGCGCGCCGCGACCGGCGCGGAACTCGGCGTGGACGCGTTTCTCGCGCACCTGGAGCGGCGCTACCTCGGCTGATTTGGGGCCGGCGGCGGGTGTAAACTCTCGCGCGTCAGGTTGAGGTCGCCCTCGCGAGATCCGTCGGACTTAGGTGGAGCGAGGTGGAGCGGAAAGTACCGACAGGAGTGTTGGTAGTGGTGCTGGCGGGGCTGGCGCTGCTCGCCGGGCCGGGCGTGTCGGCGGCCGCGGACGAACCGGTCGCAGACGGGGACTCGTCCGCAGCAGCGCCCCCCGGGGAGGTTGGCGGCGAATCGCGCCGGCAAGGCAGGATCGACGTCGAGACCATCCTCAACAACCCCCTCGACCCCAGCGAGTACCAGGACGCCGAGCGCTGCATCTCCTCGCGCGACTACCGGCGCATCGAGGTGCTCGACGAGTTCAACATCCTGTTCGTCGGCCGCCGCAGGACCTGGTTGAACCGGCTGCGCACGCGGTGCGCGGGCCTGGAGCAGGACATGATCATCTACGTCAGCCAACGCAGCAGCCGCGTGTGCACGCACGACCACTTCCGCGGTGCCGAGCGCGGCGGGTTCGGCATCCCGACCCCCACCTGCGTCCTCGGCGACTTCGAACGCATCGACGAGGGACAGGTCGAAGGACTCCGCGGCGCCATCGTGTCCGAGCGCGAGGCCGCCCGGCGGGGCGGTGGCCCGGCCGCGGAAGGGGACGGCGAGTGAGGGCGGTGGCTGCGGCATGGATGGCGGTTGTCCTCGGCGCGCCGCTCTGGGCGGCGGAAGGGGCCGCTGGTGACGGAGCCGACCCCGCGCCCCCGAACGGTGGGGCCCGGGAGGAGGCCGGGGAGCGCGATCTCGACGCCATCATCGCGGAGATACTCGATGTCGACTCGGTGGAGGAATACGACACCACCGAGGATTGCATCGCGCGGTCGCGCATCAGCCGCACCGAGATACTGAACGAACGCTTCGTGGTGTTTCACCTGCGCGGTGACGAGAAGTACCTGGTCCAGTTCCGGCACCGGTGTCCGGGGCTCAGGCGCAACGGCACGATGCGCCTCGAGACGCGGTCGTTCCGGGTCTGCTCGATGGACACCATCCAGGGCTCTTACGAGATGGGCATCGGCCGGTGGAACTGGGGACCGAGTTGCATGATCCCGGGCTTCGAGCCGGTCACGCGGGAGCAGGTCGCGATCATCAAGGAAGAGCTGCGGCGGCCGCGGTAGCGGCCACCGGACCGGCGCGCATGATGCGGAACCGGCCCTCGGGACGGCTCGCCGGCTGTGCGGCGGCAGTGGCCATGGCCTGCGTGTCGGCCGCCGCGGAACCGTGCGCGCCCTCGCGGCACGACGTCGGCGCCCTGCGGGACACCGACATCGAGCGGTTGTCCGGACACGCGATCGACCGGGACCGCGACTACCGCGTCCGCGATCTCGCGATCGTGCGGCAGCCCATCTTCGACACCGACCGGGAGGACGAGAACAACCGCCTGTTCCGCGCGGCCAACCGCTACCACGTGGACACGCGCGAAGGCGTGATCGCGGACGTCATCCTGTTCCGGGCCGGAGACCGCGCCACGGCGCAGGTCCTCGAGGAGAGCGAGCGGGCGCTCCGGGCCAAGTCCTACCTGTACGACGCCCGCGTGCTCGTCAACCGCGTGTGCGGCGACGACATCGAGGTGGCCGTGGTGACGCGGGACGTGTGGACGCTGGCGCCCCAGGTCGGGTTCACGCGCACGGGCGGCGAGGAGCGGCTGGAGTTCGGCCTGTCGGATGGCAACGTGGCGGGGACGGGTTCCGAGCTCTCGGCCTCGTGGTTCGACGACCTGGACCGCAGCGGCATCGCCTTCAACTACCTCGACCCGAACCTCGGGCACAGCCGCACGCAGCTCGGTCTCACCGTTCTCGACAACGACGACGGCGGACGCTGGGCCGTGGAACTTGCCCGGCCCTTCTTCTCGCTCGACACGCGCCGCGCGTGGGCGGTGCGGATGGACCAGCGCGAGAGCGAGCAGGGGCTCTACCTGCTCGACCGCAAGTACGCGGTGCTCGAGGCGAAGACGCGCTCGTTCGAAGTTTCCCGGGGGTTTTCTGAGGGTCTTGCGGACGGTTTCGCCACGCGCTGGTCCTACGGCTTCCGCTACGAGGACCGCGACCTGGCGCAACTGCGGGGGGCGCCGGTCGACTTCCGGGACCGGACGCTCGGCTATCCGTGGGTTTCCTACGAGCGCGTGGAGGACGACTTCGCCAAGTCCCGCAACGTCGACCGCCTGCAGAGCACAGAGGACATCTACCTGGGGCGGCGGTACTCGCTCCTGCTCGGGTACTCGGACGCGGCGTTCGGGGGCGACGGGGACTCCCGGTTCGTCCTGCACGGGTGGTTCCAGGATGGCCATCGCTCGGAGGGAGGCCGCCACCTGACGCTCTTCGGGGCGCAGTTCGAAGGACTCCTCGACACGGACCGGGGCGCCCTCGAGGACTTCCTCGGCAGCGTGTGGCTGCGCTACCGGTACCGGCAGACGCCGAGGCTCGCCTTCCATGCGAGCGCCACCGCGAGCTATGCCCGGGACCTGCGCGCCGACCGGCAGTTGCTCCTCGGCGGAGACAGCGGCCTGCGGGGCTTCCCGAACCGGTACCAGGCCGGCGACCGCAGCTTCGTGTTCACCTTCGAGGAACGTTACTTCTCGGACCTGTACCTGTTCCGGGTCCTGCGGGTCGGCGCGGCGCTGTTCGCCGACGTCGGCCGGGCCTGGTTCTCCGGCGGCTCCGACGAGGAGCCCTTCGGGATCATCGCCGACGTCGGTGTCGGACTGCGGTTCGAGTCGACGCGCACCCAGCGCGGCCGCGTGCTGCACCTCGACTTCGCCTGGCCCCTCGCGGACGGCCCGGGGATCGGCGGCGCGGAGCTGACGCTGACGGCAAGGCAGGCCCTGTAACGCCCCGCCGCCCGGTCGGCTTCACCTGATCGCGCTGGATCCGGTGACCTCGAGCACCTTGTGACCGTGGTGGGCGGCCCCGAATTCGTCCGTCGCGGCAACGGACACGAGGTGCGTGCCCGGCCCCAGGTCGTCCGGCAGGTCGGCCACCCACATGTGGGTTGACGGCCTCGGCTCCACCCAGGGCTTGATGACGGCGGAGTGCCGTTCCGCCCACTCGAGATAGCTCGGGTCGGTCACGAATACCCGGCGCATGTCCGTCCAGGCTCCGTCGTTGACCTGGAACCGGACGGTCGACCTGGGCCCGCCGTCGAAGAGGTTGACCACGACCGCGGCCGCGGCGACCTGGTCTTCGCCGATGCGGCCGTCGTAGAGTTCGCCGGGCCGGAAGTCGCGGTAGCCGCCCCCCGGTCCGTGGTGGGCCGCGTCGAGCATGATGCGCATCTGGTAGTCGTCGGGTCGCCCGGCGGCCTTGAAGGACACGCGCAGGTCCGTGCCGTCGACGTGCAAGCGGTGGTAGCCCCTGGGGGTTCCGTCGCGCTGCATGGAGATGGGCAGCGCCTCGGCGTCGAAGGGCCCGCTCCACCAGCTCCCCGACACGGTGGTGAGCACGTGGTGATGAAATGCCTCCTCGCCCCGGTAACCGTCCTCTTCGCCGATCCAGACGTGTTGGGTGGTGTGCGTATGCCCGGCCATCGCGTACAGGTTGGGGTAATCCGTGAGCAGGTCGAAGAGCGCCTGACGGTCCTCCACCCCCCGCGGGTCGCTCCGCGTCAGGAGGGGGATGTGCATGGCGAGCACGAGCAGCCGGTCGTGGGGCACGTGTGCGAGTTCGGCCTCGAGCCAGGCGAGCTGCGCCTCGCCAAGCGCCGCGTCGTAGCCGCCGCCGGCGCGCGGGTTCTCCGGCGTCGGCGCCGCACCCCGGTAGCGCACGTCGTCCAGCACCACGAACACCGCGTTGGCGTATTCGAAGGCGTAGTAGGGCGGTCCGTACCAGTTCGAGAACGTCTCCAGCGAGTAGTCGTCCGAAGGCGCGAACTGGTTGAGTTCGTGGTTGCCGGCGACGTTGTACCAGGGAATGCCGAGCGTCGCGATGATGCTGTTGTAGCGCGGGAACATGGACAGGTCGTCGAAGAGGATGTCGCCCATGGTCATGCCGAAGGCGGCGTCGGTGCCGACGAGTTCGCTCACCACGCCGTCGCGGATGTAGTCGAGTTCCTCCTCCGTCTGCGGCTGCGTATCGGCAAAGAGAATGGCCTCGAAGCTCGCCGGCTCCTCCTGTCGATACAGGGCGAAGTCGATGCGCTCGGGCAGGGGGCCGGTGGGTTTGATACCGGCATAGCGGAGCCCCGCGGGCGATCCGTTCGGGCGGTGCAGATAGTAGAAGCGCGGCAGGCGGTACGCGTTCAGCGGCGTCATGTAGCCGGCGGGTTTGCTGATGAACACGATGCTGTCGCCGTTGACCTCCAGTTCATAGGCCCCGCGGTCGTCGGTGAGCGTCACGTCGCGGCCGTTGGAGACCCGCACGCCGGCGATGCCGGGCTCGTCCGGGCCGGCCCGCCCGTCGCCGTCCAGATCGTGGAACACGCGGCCGCCAAGGGTCTCCGCATGGGAGGCGGCGGCAAGGAGAAAGGCAAGGGGAAGCCCGAGGGAGAGACATCTGGCGCGCGACATGGGTGTGACCACGGTCAGTGGGTTAGGCCGCGCATGCTACAGGCTCTTGGCGTCGTCGATGTGACGCGGCGGTTTCCGATGTCGACCGCCGTGTCTGTCAGGCCACCAGCCCGGCGAGCTTCGCGAGCGCCGCGCCGAGGTCGGGTTCGTCGGCGAGCACCGGGAGCATCGGGTCGTCCATGCGCTTCATGCGCGCGACGGCGTTCTCGATGTGGTACCTGGCGTTACTCAGGCGGCCGTTCAGTTCGGACCACCTGAGCGGCATCGAGACCGACGCGGCGGGCTCCGCGCGCGCCGAGAACGGCGCGACGATCAGTTGCCCGTGGCGGTTCTGCATGTAGTCGATGTAGACCTTGCTCTCGCGCTTG
>JAJDTI010000111.1 GCA_022827245.1 Pseudomonadales bacterium
CCGCAACGGATTGGTCGCGGGTTTCGTGTAGCCCACGGTGACCGTCTCTCCGCGCACCACCGCCGCCACCAGCGTCAGCGTCACCGTCGCTCCCGAGACGGCCACGCCGCCGGCGGCCAGGTCGCGGGACGCGCCGCGCACCGCGACGGCGAAGGCGCCGGGCGCCGGCACGGAGCCCGTGTCCAGAGTCTCGTCGAAGGTAATCGTCAGCGTGCGGCCGACCACTACCGCAGATGAGAATGCCGCCGCATTGCCAGCCGCGAAGCCGGTAGCCGTCGAGGAGGTCGCAAACGTGGAGAGGTTTTCCACACGCTGGGCCCGCAGTTGTATGGTGTAGGCGGCACCCGGATCCAGCCCGCTGAGCGTGTGCTCGCGCGCGCTGACTGGGAGGTTCCTACTACTTGAGGTATCTCCGGATTTGCGCCAGACGACTTGCCACCGGGTGACAGCCGGACCGGTCGTCGCGGGCGTCCACTGCACCTTGATCTCGCCGTCGCCCGGACCCGCCTCGACATAGCCGCTCGCCGCGTTTGGACAGCCCTGGGGGCACGCAGTACCCTCGGTCAAATGCACGTGGCCCGAGGCGCCGCTGTGCCCGGTGTCCGCGAGCGCGTCCCCTGCGCCGAGCAGCAGCGCCAGCACGGCGGCCGCCGCGACGGGACCGGCGGTCCGACCCGCGCGGGCGATGCGCGGCGCACCGCGACCGGAACGGGAAGGAGAGAAGCGGGGCGCGCGTGCTTCCCGGCGCCCGCCGGGATTCAGGCGGGCGCGGCGCTCCCGCGGAAGAATGCGGCCCATGGCGTCAGCCACGAGCCGCGCAAGGCGCCGGGGAAGCCGTCCCGCGCGCGTGCGGCTCGGCTCGGCTCGGCTCGGCTCGGCTCGGCTCGGCTCGGCTCGGCTCGGCTCGGCTCGGCTCGGCTCGGCTCGGCTCGATTGTGGCGCGGCGCTCCTCGCCGCTGTCAAGCCCTGCCCCGGCGCCGTCAACCCAACGTTCTGCCCAAGCTCCCTCATGCCGAACTCCGAATCCAAGCCCCGCGCGCCCGCGATGTCGAGCGCCACCCCTCAATGCCGAAATTCTGGCTGAAACCTGCATAAATTGGACGTACGGATACTGTGTTTATTCGTGTGCTTTCAGTAAACTGCGCCCTGATTCGAGGCCCGCCGCGTCTGCGCGCCACGGGCCGCTTCGCAACTACTCCCAACACCCGAAGGAGGAGCTGCCATGGCCGCTATCGGCGAACCGCCCTCAGCCGTCCCGGACGAGGTTCGCGCCCTGCGCGACCGCATGGCCACGCTCAACGCGGCCATCCTGCGCATCAGCGCCAGCCTCGATGTCGACACCGTGCTGCGCGAGGTGGTCGAGGCGGCGCGCGGGCTGACGGGTGCGCGGCTCGGCATCGCCACTACCTTCGACGAGGCGGGCGGGCTGTTCGGCGAGTCCTATATCGCCGGCACCACGCCGGCCGAAGCGGCGGAGCTCGCCGCCTGGCCGGAGCGAACGCTTCTCTTCGCGCACCTGCTCGAACTGCCGGGGCCGCTACGCACACCCGACCTCGGCGGCTACGTGCGCGCCCTCGGCATCGCGCCGACGCCGGCGCTGTCGCGCACCTTCCAGGCCACGCCCATGCGCCACCGCGGCGCCGACATCGGCCACTTCTTCCTCGCGGAGAAGGCGGACGGGGAGGCGTTCACGGACGCCGACGAGGAGATCCTCGTGCTGTTCGCCTCGCAGGCGGCGACCGCCATCGCCAACGCGCGCACGCACCGCGCCGAGCGCCGCGCCCGCGCCGACCTCGAGGCCGTGCTGGAGACCTCGCCGGTCGGCGTCGTGGTGTTCGATGCGAAGAACGTCCGCCCGGTGTCGATCAACCGCGCGGCGCGGCGCCTGGTCGAGGGCCTGCGCACGCCGGGGCGCCCCGTGGAGGAGCTGCTCGGCGTCGTCGCCTGCCGCTTCCCCGACGGGCGCGAGATCGGCCTCGCCGGCGTATCGGTGCCGGACGCGGTTGGCAGCGCGGAGACGATGCGCGCCGAGGAGGTCGAGCTGTCCGTGCCGGACGGGCGCAGCGTCGCGGCGCTGATCAACGTCACGCCGATCCGGGCGCCCGACGGGGACGAACTCGTCTCCGTCGTCGTCACGCTGCAGGACCTCGCGCCCTTGCGCGAGCTGGAGCGCCAGCGCGCCGCGTTCCTGGGCCTGGTGAGCCACGAGCTGCGCGTCCCGCTCGCGGCCGTGCGCGGCTCGGCCGCCACACTGCTGGAGGACGCCGCGGAACTCGACCCGGCGGAGGTGCGCGAGTTCCACCGCATCATTCACGAGCAGACCGGACACATGCGCGGCCTCGTCGGCGACCTCCTGGATGCCGGACGCATCGAGGCGGGCACGCTGTCGGTGTCGCCGGAGCCCTCGGACGCCGCGGACCTGGTGGACCGCGCGCGGACCACGTTCGTCGGCGGCGGCGGGCGCCACGCGGTGACCATCGATCTGCCGCCGGACCTGCCGCGGGTGATGGCCGACCGGCGCCGCGTCGCCCAGGTGCTGACCAACCTGCTCGCCAACGCGGCCGCGCACTCCCCGGAGTCGGCGCCGATCCGCGTCGCGGCCGCTGCGGACGGCGTCGACGTCGCCTTCTCCGTCGCCGACGCGGGCCGCGGCATGGCCCCCGCCGAGCTGGCGCGCCTGTTCCGGCGATACTCCGGCGGCACTCCCGACGAGCGCCGCGGAACGGGTCTCGGGCTCGCCATCTGCAAGGGGCTGGTCGAGGCGCACGGCGGCCGCATCCGCGCCGAGAGCGCCGGACCGGGCCGCGGCAGCCGCTTCACCTTCA
>JAJDTI010000055.1 GCA_022827245.1 Pseudomonadales bacterium
CTCGGAGCCCTGCGGCCGGGCGACCGGGTCAACGTGGAACGCTCGTTCCGCATCGGGGACGAGGTCGGCGGTCACATCCTGTCGGGACACGTTGCCTGCGCCGTGCCGGTGAGCGCCGTCGGGGAGTCCGAGGGGCACCGGCTGGTTTCCGTAGCGGTCGGCGAGCCCTGGAGTCGCTACCTGATGCCCAAGGGGTTCATCGCCCTCGACGGTGCGAGCCTCACGATCGCGGAGCTCGATCGCGCAAGCGGTACGGCGACGGTCAGCCTGATCCCGGAAACCCTGGCCCGCACGGGGCTCGGGGCGGTGGCGGTCGGCGACCGTCTGAACCTGGAGGTCGACAGCCGGACCCAGGCCGTAGTAGATACGGTGCGGGAAGTGTTGCGCGACAGCGCCTGGGTGCGCGAGGCGCTTGCGGGCGGCGCCGAGGGTTGATGCGGGCCCGCAGCCCGGGCAGAAAACGTGGGGGACAGGAACATGGCGCTGGCATCCGAAAGCTGCACGGCATGTCGACCGGATTCGCCGGCCCTCGACATCGATGAGCGCAGGGCGCTCCTTGAAGAGGTGCCGGGGTGGGCGCTCGAGGCCCGTGGCGACATGCCCGTGCTGACGCGCACGTTCCTGTTTTCCGACTTTGCGGGCGCGCTCGAGTACACGAACGCCGTCGGCGGGCTCGCGGAGGAGGCGGACCACCACCCCGAGATCGTCACCGAGTGGGGCAGGGTGCGCGTCACCTGGTGGACGCACGCGATCGGCGGGTTGCACCGCAACGACTTCATCCTGGCGGCGCGCTGCAACGAGATCGCGCCCGCGTGAGCTTCACCGGAGGTTCCGACACCCCGGCGGCCCGTGGAACGGCGCGGTACGGATACCTGCGGGAGTTGGGCATCGACGTGTGGGTGCCTCGGGGCGGACGGGGCGGCGGACGGCGCCAGGAGCCTTCGGACAGCGCCGACCCCGCTACACGGCAGGACGCGACGGGCGCCAAACCTGAGCCGACCGCCAAACCTGAGCCGGCCGCCAAACCTGAGCCGGCCGCGGCCTTCGACATTCGGGGCTTTCGGGTCGGTGGCGTCCTGGCCCTGATCGACGCGTCGCTGTGGCCCCATCGACGGTTCTTTCTCGATGTTGCCCTGGCGATGAACGGCTGGCGAGGAGACCGCCGCGAGGACGTGCGGTTCGAGTGGCCGCAACTGCTGTCCGCCGATGGCGGAGAGGACGCGGCGGGGCGGGCCTTTCGCGCGTTCGTCGCCGCCCAGTCGGGGGACGACGGCCGCATCCTGGCGGTCGGGAAGACGGTCGCGGGACTCCTCGGCGAGGAACCTCCGGGAGCGGTGCTCGCCATCGAGCGGGTGGTCGACGGGGCCGACAGGCGGGACCTGTGGCGGCGCGTCCGGAACCTCCCGTAATCCGCCTCGAGCGGATGCGGTTCTCGGATGTCGAGGCCGTGGCCGACATAGAACGCGCGGCTTATGCGTTCCCCTGGACCACCGGCATGTTCGCCGACTGCATCGGCTCCGGTCACGAGTGCTGGGTCGCCCGGGAAGGCGCGGAGATACTCGGTTACGCGGTCCTCGCGGCCGGTGCCGGCGAGGCGCACCTGCTCAACGTCTGCGTGCGGCCGACACGGCGCCGGCGCGGGCACGGTACCGCGCTCGTACGCCACATGATCGACCGCGCGGTCGGCTGCAATGCGGGGACGCTCTTCCTGGAAGTGCGTCCTTCGAACGCGGCCGCGCGACGCATGTACGAGGACCTCGGGTTTCGCGAAGTCGGCCGGCGGCGGAACTACTATCCCGCGGCGGAAGGCCGCGAGGACGCGGAGATCCTCGCCCTCTCCCTGTAGGACGGGCTCGCCCCGTCCCGCTTCGAATTCACGCACGTACGGGACGGTTGCGCCGGACCGATTCGCTATAATGCGCCGCTTTTCGCCGGCCCCCGAACCCCATGTCCCTGTGCGAGGCAGTCCAGAGGCGCCGTACGTTCGCCATCGTCTCGCATCCGGATGCCGGGAAGACGACGATCACGGAAAAGCTCCTCCTGCACGGCAAGGCCATCGCCCTGGCCGGCACGATCAAGTCGCGCAAGTCGCGGCGCCACGCCACCTCGGACTGGATGGCTTGGAGCAGGCGCGGGGCATCAGCGTGACGACCTCTGCCATGCAGTTCCCCTACCGGGGGCGCGTGGTGAACCTCCTCGACACGCCGGGCCACGAGGACTTCTCGGAGGACACCTACCGCACGCTGACGGCCGTTGACGCCGCTCTCATGGTCATCGACGGAGCGCGGGGCGTCGAGGCACGGACCGAGAGGCTGTTCGAGGTGTGCCGGATGCGGGACACCCCGATCCTCACCTTCGTCAACAAGCTCGACCGCGAGATCCGCGAGCCCGTGGAACTCCTGGACGAGATCGAGGAGGTGCTCGGCATTGCCTGCGCGCCGATAACGTGGCCCATCGGGGCCGGCAGTCGGTTCCTGGGCGTCTACGACCTGGCGGGCGACCGCATCCATTGTTTCGCACGCGGCCACGCCGACCGGCTCCACTGCCACGCGACGATCGACGGGCTGCGGGGTAACGCCGCGAGGGCGTACATCGGCGAGGCGTACGAGGACTTCGTCGAGGAGGTCGAGCTCGTCCGCGGCGCGAGCCACGCCTACGAGCGGGACGCCTTCCTGCGCGGCCGCCTGACGCCGGTGTTCTTCGGTACGGCGCTCGGCAACTTCGGGGTCGACCACTTCCTCGAACACCTCGTGGAGGAGGCTCCGCCGCCGGCGCGAAGGGATGCGACTACCCGGTCCGTGGACCCGACCGAGGAGAAGTTCAGCGGGTTCGTGTTCAAGATCCAGGCGAACATGGACCCCCGGCACCGCGACCGGATCGCGTTTCTCCGGGTGTGTTCGGGGTGTTACCGGCACGGGATGACGATGCGCCACGTGCGCCTCGGCAGGGACATCAAGGTAACCGACGCCGTCACCTTCCTCGCGGGGGACCGCGTGCAGGCGGAGGAGGCGTACCCGGGCGACATCATCGGCCTGCACAACCATGGCACGATCCGCATCGGGGACACCTTCACCGAGGGGGAGGACCTGCGTTTCACGGGTGTGCCGAACTTCGCCCCGGAACTCTTCCGGCGCGTCCGGGTACGGGACCCGATGAAGTCCAAGCAGCTCGACAAGGGGATGCGCCAACTCGCGGAGGAAGGGGCCACGCAGGTGTTCGTCCCGGCGACTCGCAGCGAACTTATCGTGGGGGCGGTGGGGACCCTGCAGTTCGACCTGGTCGCGTATCGTCTGAGGGACGAGTACCGCGCGGACTGCGTGTACGAGGACAGCGACATCCACACCGTGCGCTGGGTCGCCGCGGACGACGACGCGCGGCTGCGCGAGTTTGCGTCCGTCAACGCCGAGCGCGTGGCCACGGACGCCGGGGGCTGCCTGGCGTACCTCGCGCCCTCGCGGGCGAACCTGCAGCTCGTCCGGGAACGCTGGCCCGATATCCGCTTCGCGGCGACGCGCGAGCACGCCTGACGCCGTGAGCGATCTCTCCGGTCAGGACGCCCCGCTGGCGGACGGGTTCCGCCTGCTGCGGGAGCGCGGCGGGAGCGTCGTGGACGCCGCGCTGCTCGTATCCGCGGTGGTCGAGCCCCGGACGGACGCCGACTGGTGCCGGTCCGAACTGCGCCGGCTCGCCGCTGCCGCGCCGCCGGCGGCAGGGCCGGGAGAACTGGTCGAAGCGCTGGACGCCGCGGGGTTCGCGGGCGCGCGCAGGAGCTACTACGAGGCGCGCAACAGCGCGCTCGACTACGTGCTGCGCGAGCGGCGCGGGCTTCCGATCAGCCTGGCGGTGGTCGTGATCGGCGCGGCCGAATGCCTCGGGCTCGAAGCCTCCGGAGTGAACTTCCCGCGACACTTCCTGGTCGAGGTCGAGGGCCTGCTGGTCGACCCGTTCGAGATGCGCGTCACGACACGGGACGAGTGGCGCGACTGGCTGCGCCGGGAGGCGCGCACCGGGCGGGGTCGCCTGTCGGAGACCGACCTGGACGCCGCCTTCCGCCCGGCGGGACCGACCGACATCGCGTTGCGCATGCTGAACAACCTGCGCATGCTGCGCGAAGTGCGTGGCGATCCCGACCGCGCGTTACGGCTCACGGACTGTCAGCTCGCGCTGCAGCCGGACGCGTACCCGCTGCACGTCGACCGCGCCGACATCTGGCTGACGTTACGGTCGCTCGACATGGCGCGCCGCGAGCTGGAGACCGCCCTCGACCTGGCGGACGGGGAGGCGAAGGACTCGATCCGCGCGCGCCTGAAAGCGTTGCCCGACGAGTCGGGAGCGACGAACTGATCGCTGCCGATCCGGCTCGAGACCGGCGTCACTCCACCATGTCTTCGAACGGGTTCGGAACCTCCAGTGGAATCGGCTGCGCGTACCCGGGAATGCGCATCTCGGACGCCGAGAACTCGAGGTCCGCGCCCCCGAGGACGCCTTCGCCGAACCGGTAGATGGGCAGCGCGTCGCCCCGCGTCATGGCGGCGTCGTAGTCCCGGGCGCTGGCGGCGACGCCCTCGTTGCGTCGGGCATGTTCCGTCATCGCCGCCGCGCCGTGCTTCGCCCGCAACATGCGCCGGGCCACGTGGGGGGCGAGGGCAAGGCCGGTGGCGTTGTTGCCGCCGAAGCCCTTCGAGTTGATGAACGCCGCGTCGATCGACTCGGGGTCGAAAGCGCCGTGCTGCGTGTCGAAGCGCAGGTGGCTCGCATGCACGTCGTCGGCGATACCGTCGATGGTGGTGATGCCGGGGAGCAGGCCGTAGCGCCAGCTCCCGACCGCACAGGCTAGCTGCTCGCCGGAGGCCGGCGCCAGGGAGTGGCCCAGGAACGCCTTGATGGCCACCACGGGCCAGGCGTCCATGCCGAACGTCCGGGCGAGGTCGTTCATGATCTCCGACTCCGTCACCCGGTTCTGCGGCGTGCCCGTCCCGTGCGCGTGGATGTAAGTACGCCGTCGGAGGCTCTCCTCGCCGAGGATCGACCTCGCGAGGGCCATGGTCTTGGCGACCGTCACGAAGTTGCCCACCCCCGGCCCGGAGATCGATTTCTTGAAGCCGTCCGCGTTCACGTGGACCGCGGGCACGGCGGCGTGGATGTCGGCCCCGAGTTCGAGCGCCAGCGCATCGTCCGCGACCACCGCGAAGACGGCCGCCTCGGCCAGCGTGAAGCCGCAGTTCTCGGCGAACGGACGGCACGCGCGGCGATTGTCGACGGTGTCCGTCCCGTCGATGGCCATCAGCGCTTCATCCTCGGCCAGGGCTCCCATCACGCGGTAGCCTTCGACCACTTCCGGCACGATCGGCGCTTCGGCCCCGCCGACGAGCGCGACCCGCAGGCGACCCGCGCGTATCTCGTCCACGGCGAGTTTCAGGTTGTAGAGGAACGTCGCGCACGCGCCGATGACGGCCCCGGTGTTGCCGACGCTGCCGACGATGTAGGCGTTGACGAAGTCCGACGGCATTTCGCACAGGCCGAGCGGCACCTGCTTGGAGGTGATGCGGCGGCCCGTCATGGGCGCTTGGAACATGCCGCCGGTGCCGGCGGCGTCGAGTTGTCCCATGGCGCTGCCCGAGTACACCGCGAACTCGTCCGGCCGCACGCGCGCGCGCAGTTCCTCCCAGTCCACCCCCATCGACCGCACGGCGTCCGAGGCGCCGAAGACGGTGAGCTGCAGGCCCCGGGGGTGGTTGCGCGACTGGTACAGCCGCCCGGGATCGAAGCCGGTGGGCGCTTGTCCCGCCGAGGTCACGCGGGAAGCCCGCCGATCCGGAAACAGGACCTCGGCGCCCTTAGGGACGGAGACCTCCACGCTGCCATCGTCGCGCGGCTGCACCGTCCAGTCCGCCGGCGGGGACTCCGGCAAGTGACGGCGCGGGACGATGAACCGGAGCGCCCCGTCCCCTGCCGCGCCGATGGTCGCGGCGCGGTGCACGGCGATGTCCTTCGGGTCGAACGCCTCGACGCGGCGGATCAGGGTGTGATCCCGGATGTACCGTCGCGTGTCCTCGTCTGCCGAATCGCCTTCGAGCTCCATGAGCGCCGCGAGACTCGCGTAGGTGTCGGCGGCGGCGCCGGCGTCGAGCGCATCGATGACGATGCGGCGAAACGCATGGTCGGAGGAGACGCGCCCGGCGGGGTTGACCCCACCGAGGCCGATGATGAGCGGGAGGGTGGACAACTGCGTCGGACCGGTTGGGTGTGCGGCGGATTCTAGTGTGCTGTGTCACGATTGTCCCGGATGAGATGGCTTGGTCGGTGCCTCCTGCTGATGTCCGCCGGACTGGTTGCGTTGCCGGTCCCGCTCGGTCGCGCCGCCGAGTCGCGCGACGACGCGGCGGCGGAGGCCCCGCCCCTGCACCTGTTCTTTCAGGCGGCCGTCGAGAAGGGGGGGAAGGCACGACCGATCCTGGATGTCATCGGGGACTCGTGGCGCGACTCCTATGCGACCATGATCGTGGAACTGTCCATGATCACCCCCCATCCGGAGACCCGGAGCCAGTTGTTCCGCTTCCTGCGGAAGGAGACGGGACGATTCCTCGGCGAGGACTCTCAGCGGTGGATGCAGTGGGTCTGGGAGCAACCCTACGACCCCCACCCCGAGTACCTTCTCTTCAAGCGGGCCATGTACAGCCTCATCGATCCGCGCATGGGCGCCTTTTTCCCCGCCGGGGCCCGGTCGCTGATCCGGCTCGACGAGGTGCAGTGGGGCGGCGTGGAGGTCAACGGCATTCCGCCGCTGGATCATCCCGGCCACGTCTCCGCCGATCGCGCGGGCTACCTCCGGGACCGGCACGTCGTCTTCGGTCTCGCGGT
>JAJDTI010000071.1 GCA_022827245.1 Pseudomonadales bacterium
GCGCCCCTTACCCCCCCGGCGCGGGGGGGGTTTGGGGCACCCCGGGCCCCGACCGCGACGACGCGGTCGAGTGTCGGAACGATGTCCGCCAGGTGGCTGTCCCGGCCGTCCCGCAGCTGCAGCCGCGCGAAGATCCCCGCCGCCTTCAGGTGGCGCTGCATCCCGGTGAGGTCGAACGCCCGCACGAAGTCCGCGTCGTCCATCCCGCAGTCCGTCAACGCCCGGTAGCGGGTGCGCCAGCGGGCCACCTCCGGTTCCGGAAAGACGTGGTAGCAGTCCCGCAGCAGGGAGACGAGGTCGTACGTGACCGGACCCGCCAGCGCGTCCTGGAAGTCGACGATGCCGAGTTCGCCGTCGTCCCGCAGCAGGAGGTTGCGGCTGTGGTAGTCGCGGTGGACGGTCACCGTCGGCTGCCCCTGGGTGGCCTCCACCAGCGCCCGCCAGACGCCTTCGAGGAACGGTGGCGGCGTGCGGTCCAACAAGGCTCCAACGAGCCACTCCGTGAAAATCTCGAGCTCGTCGCGGAAACGTTGTGCCGTGTACGGCGGCACGGCCTCCACCGGGACCACCTGGATGCGCACGAGCGCCTGCAGGGCGAGTTCCAGCGCGCCTTCCTCGCCGCCTTCGGCGTAAACCGTCGAGAACAGCCGGTCGCCGAAGTCGGTCACCAGGAAGAACCCGCGGTCGTCGTACGCCTGCACCTCGGGGACGGCCACGCCATGCGCCCGGAAGAGTTTGGACAGCTTGCGGAACTGCGTGTTGTTCTCGGTCGCCGGCGGCGCATCCATGGCCACGTGCGCACCCGCGGGCGTGTGTACGCGGTAGAAGCGCCTCGTGCTGGCCTCCACCGGGAGGGCCTCGAACCCCGAGGCGGGCCCGAGCTGCGCCTCGCACCACGTCTCGAGCTGCCGGCGACGGTCGTCCACGGGCGGCCATTGTACGCAGACCCCGCGCGTCCCGAAGCCGCGCGGCATCCCTAATCATCTATCATCCTCCCCGCGTGAAATCGCGTACGCCAAAAACGCCCGGACGCACGCTGTGGGTGGCCTCCGCCCTCGCCCTCGGCCTCGCATCGCCGCCGGTGTACGGCCAGGGCTCCAAAGCCGGTGCCGACCTCGCCCGCTCGTACTGGAAACCCCGTGCGGAACTGCCCGCGCGACAGGCCGCCGTGCTCCCGACGTGGTGCCGCGGCGCGTACGTCGAGCCGGCCTATCCGGAGCCGCGCAACTCCGACCCGTCGCTGTTTCCCGTCCGCGCCACCGCCGACCGGACGCGCTACGTCGTCGGCGATTCCGCGGAACTGTTCGGCGACGTGGTCATCACGCAGGGCAACCGCCTGATCCAGGCACCGCGCGCCACGCTGCGCCAGGATCCCGGCCGGATCGAGCTTCCGGAAGGGGGCCTGCTGTCGGAGCCCGGGGTTGCGCTCACCGGGGCCCGGACCCGCGTCCGGGTCGATGCCGCGCGGGCCAGCATGACGGACGTCGACTTCCTGCTCTTCGACACGGAGTTCCGCGGGTCCGCGCGGACGGTGGAGCGCCAGGGCGACACCTGGAGTTTCTCCGGCGCGCGCCTCACGCGCTGCGGTCCCGACAGCGGCGCCTGGGAAGTGGCCGCGGGATACCTGGCCATCGAGGAGGACGCCGGTTTCGCGCAGGCGCGGGACGCCACGGTCCGGGTGCGGGGCGTGCCGGTCTTCCATGCGCCAAGGCTGCGCATCCCGCTGTCCGCCGAACGCCAGTCCGGTTTCCTGTTTCCCAGCGCCGGGACCTCGAAGGACGCCGGCCTCCGGCTGGAACTCCCCTACTACCTGAACCTCGCCCCGAACTACGACGCCACCGTCACGGCCCGTTACGCCTCGAAACGCGGTACGGGAGCGGAGGTCGAGGCCCGCCATCTCTCCCGCTCCTCCCGCACCACGGCGACGGGCGCCTTCCTCGCGGGCGACCGCCGGTACGACGGGCGCTTCGACCGCGACGACTTCAGGTCGCTCGGGTTGCCCGGGCGCTTCGAGCCGGCGGACCGCTGGCTGATGGGCCTCGACCACACCGGCTACTTCGGCGCCGCCACCACGCGCATCGACGGCGTCGCCGCCAGCGACGACGACTACTTCCGGGACATGGGGACGGGGCTCGCCGTGACGAGCCGCGCCTACCTCACGCGCTTCGCGGAGGCGCGTTACGCCCGAGGGGGGCTCTCCGCGGGCATCAGCGGACTGGGGTTCCAGATGCTGGAGGAACGGCGCGAGCCCTACCGGCGCCTCCCGGAGATCGACGTCGGCTACGCCGCCGCGCGGGCCGGCCCGTTCGAGTGGTCTCTCGCCACGGTCTGGACGGCCTTCGATCACCCGACGCCGGGCGACGTCGCCATCCCCGGCGGGCAGCGCATCCACGTCGAGCCGCGGGTCGAGCTGCCCGTGCTCCGCTCCTGGGGGTTCCTGAACGTTGGCGCCGGCTACCGCTACACCGGGTACGACCTCGACGACGCACCGCGCCGCATCGACGGCACGCCCGAGCGCGGTATCGCCTTCGGGGACATCGACGCCGGCCTGTTCTTCGAGCGCGACATCGGCATCGGCGGGACGCCGCTCATCCAGACCCTGGAGCCGCGCGTCCACTACCTGCGCCAGCAGTTCGCGGACCAGGCCGACCTGCCCCGCTTCGACGCCAGCGTGCCGAGCTTCTCGATCCCGCAACTGTTCCGGCGCAACCGTTTCTCCGGGCTCGACCGCATCGGCGACGCCGACCGGGTGGCCGTCGGTGTCACGTCACGCTTCCTGCACTCCGACACGGGACGGGAGTACGTGCGGGCGAGCATCGGCACGATCGCCCACTTCGACGACCGCCGCGTGACGCTGCGGGGCGCTCCGACGGACGGCGACCGCCACCTCACCTCCCCCGTCGCGGCCGAGTTCGCGGGCACCCTCGGACGTTTCTCGGCCGCCGCCGGGGTCACCTGGGACCCCGCCGACGCCGAGGAGGACGAACTCGGCGTCTCGTTCCAGTACCGCCGCGACAACCGCCGGATCATCAATGTCGGGCACCGCAAGCGCCGCCTCTCGCGCATCGACCAGGGCGACGTGTCGTTCGTGTGGCCGCTCGGCAAGCGCGTCTCCGCGCTCGGCAAGTGGAACTACGACTTCGAGATCGACCGCACGAACGAGGCGCTGCTGGGGTTCGAGTACGCCGACTGCTGCTGGCAGGTCCGCCTGCTATACCACCGTCACGTCGAGCCGCGCTCGATCTACACGGTCACCGAGGCGGACGATGACGAAGGCATCCTGCTACAGTTCGTGTTCCGCGGCCTCGCGGGTTTCGGCGCCGGTGTGGAGCGTGTGCTGTCGCGGGGCATCAAGGGCTACCGGGAGGGGACGGGATGGTGAAAGGGCTGCGGGGCATGGCGGTCGCCGTCGCGATGGCGGCCCCGGCCTGGGCGCAGGTCGAACGGCTCGACGGGATCGTGGCCGTGGTCGACGACGACGTCGTGCTCGCTTCCGAACTGGTCGAGCGGCGCGACGGGGTGCATGAGCGCCTGCGGGCCCAGGGCGCCACCGAGATGCCGCCCGTGGACGCGCTCATGAGCCAGCTCATGGAGCGCCTGGTCATCGAGAACATCCAGCTCCAGATGGCGAACCAGCGCGGCATCGTCATCGACGACGAGACGCTCACCGAGGCCGTCAACAACTTCGCGCGCCAGGGCAACATGTCCCTCGACGAGTTTCGCGAGTCTCTCGAACGGGAGGGCAGCAGCTACCGGAAGCTCCGCGAGGACGTCCGCCGCGAACTGCAGCTGCAGCGCGTGCAGCGACTGCTCGTCAACCGCCGCATCACCATCACGGACCAGGACCTCGACGACCTCGTCGCCTCGCCGTTCTTCCAGGAGATGATCTCCGACGAGTACCGGGTCGGGCACATCCTGCTCGCCGTGGACGGGTCCGAGCCGGACACCGTCGAACGCGCGGCCCGGGCCGCCGACGACATCGTCGCGAAACTGCGCGACGGCGCCGACTTCGCGCAGATGGCCATGGAGCACTCGGCGGCTTCGACGGCCCTCGAAGGCGGGGACCTCGGCTGGCGCGGCGCCGGCGAACTGCCGAGCCTGTTCGCCGAACAGATCATCCTCATGTCGCCCGGCGAGACGGCGGACCCCATCCGCAACAGCCTCGGGTTCCATGTCGTCCAGTTGCTCGAACAGCGCGGGGTCAGCAGGCAGCGCCAGATGCAGTCGCTGGTGCGGCACATCCTGGTGCAGCCCTCCGCGATCCGCAGTCCCGAGGAGGCCCGGGACCTGATCTTCGAACTGCGCCAGCGGATCGGGGACGGCGAGGACTTCGCGGCGCTCTCGAAGGAGTTCTCCGACGATCCCGGCAGCGCGCTGGCCGGGGGCGAACTCGGATGGTCCGACGGCAGCGACTTCGTGCCCGAGTTCCGCGACGTCATGAGGTCCCTGGACGTGGGCGAGGTCAGCCAGCCGTTCGAGAGCGTGCACGGCTGGCACGTGCTCGAGATACTCGACCGCCGCGACCGCGACATGTCCGACGAGGCCCGCCGCAACATGGCCATGCAGGTGCTGCACAGCCGCCGTTTCGAGGAAGAACTGCAGGA
>JAJDTI010000149.1 GCA_022827245.1 Pseudomonadales bacterium
TGCCCGGCAACCAGGTCATGTGGCGCGCCTGCGTGCAGTTGCGGACGATGGTGCGCCTCATGCAAGCCGCGCGCGCACCCTGAAACCCGCGCCCGGCCGGACTGAGCCTGAGTGCCGGAACCGCTCCTGTGTCAACTGTGACCCGAGTCGCTCCGCCAAGTGAGGGGACACTCATGATACTGAACCGAGCCGCCAGGCTCTTGGTGGCCGGCGCATGTCTCGGAAGCGCAACGGCTTGCGATGATGGGGGGCCAACGGGTCCAACACCGGTCGAGCCGGTTGAGACGATGACCGCACCGGCGAGCATCGTCGGCCGAACGGTAACCGGCACCATCCGGGAGACGCTGACGCGGTGCACGGCACCCCCCGGGAGCATCATCCGCTACCACTTCGAGGACGCAGACACCCTCCAGACGGTTCGGGCCGACGGGCTCTTCGATGGCCTGGCTAGCGAGTGGTTGTACACGCGTACCGGTGCACGATCCGCGGAGATCGAGATTGCGTGGGAGAACAACGGTCGGAGCGAGATCGAGCTGGCGTTCTCGGCCGACGACCGTGGAACGTTCGAGCAACTGGACTTCGCCGCTTCCGGAGAGATCTACTGCGGCGATGTGACTCAGTTGCGCTTCCGTGGTGACTTCGACGTTCGACTTGGCGGCCTTCCCTGAAGGGGTTGGCCCAAGTCGGCCGCCGGGCTTGTCGCGCTACCTCCTGCTCGTCGCGGAGCTAGGACCTCAACTCGACGATCCTGACATCGTGGCAACGTGCGTGGTAAACGTCGTTGCTGCATTTAAGGTAAATCTCAGTTCTGTAGCGCGAAGACGAAGAGGTTGTTGCCCGAGCTCGGACGCAGCTCCGGGGTCAGCCGGTTGAAGTGCGACGACGTCCCCGCGTTGCCCGTGCCGAACGCGACGTATTGCTTGCCGTCGACCGCGTAGCTGATCGGAAAGCCGCTGACCGGCGAGCCGAGGTTGATCTCCCACAGCACCTCGCCGGTCTCCTGGTCGAAGGCCCGGACCCGCCCGTTGATGTCCCCGCCGAAGACCAGACCGCCCCCGGTAGCCACGAGCGACAGCGTGCCCGCGCGCTGCTCGTGCAGCCAGACCGTCTCGCCGGTCTCCGCCGAGATGGCCCGCACCGTGCCCGCGAATTCGTTGCCCGGCGCCAACTGGTGGCGGTAGGCGATGGCATAGGTCGTCGAGCGGTTCTCCGTCGGCAGGACCGGCGTGTCGTCGTTGAAGACCCGCGTCGCGAGCATGCGCGCGCAGGTGTTGCGCAGCGGCATGTACATCGTATTGGTCAGCGGGCTGTAGGCGCCCGCCTCCCAGTCCTTGCCGCCGTTCCAGGTCGGGCAGGCGAAGACCTCCTGGCCCACCGTGTTGAAGACCACCTCCGCGTTCTCCGTCACCTCCCCGGTCGCCCCGTCGATGCTGCTGATGACGTTCTGGGTGACGGTGGGGGTCGCCCACAGGAACTCGCCCGTCTCGCGGTCGAGCGTGTAGACGACGCCGGTCTTGCCGGGGATGCCGGTCAGCACCCTCCGGACCTCGCCCGGCTGGATCCGCGGGTTGATCCAGCTCACCTCGGACGGGTCGGGCGCCACCGCGGTGTCCACGAGGATGCGCTCGAAGGGATGGTCGAGGTCCCAATGGTCGTTCAGGTGCTGGTAGTACCAGCGGATCTCGCCGGTGTCGATGTCGAGGGCCAGCGTCGAGTTGTGGTAGAGGTGCGTGTTGTCGACGCCGCCGAGCATGAACTTCGGCGCCGGCGAGGTGACCGACGTGCCCTGGTAGAACAACCGGAGCTCCGGGTCGTAGCTGCCCGCCACCCACGTGCCGACGTGGATCCGCTCCTCGAACGGCACGCCGCCCCAGGTCTCGTCGCCCGGCTCGCCCGGCGCGGGCACCGTCCGCCGCCGCCACAGCTCCTCGCCGGTGCGCGCGTCGTGGGCCACGATCACGCACGACTCGGGCCCGCCCCGCGGCCGGCAGCTTCGCCCGGAGACCGCCCTGCCGTCGGCGATGATCGGCCCCGAGCTGTGCCCCGCCGGGATCACCCGGTAGTCGAAGATCTGCGTCTCCCAGGCGATCTCGCCGGTCGCGGCGTCGAGCCCGAAGATGTAGTCGTCGTCGCTCGTGTTGATGATGAAGCGGTCGTAGAGGGAGATGTTCCGGTTGTTCCGCGCGTTGCCGCCGACGAACTCGTAGACGTCCTCGGGCAGATCGCGCCGGTGCTGCCAGATGAGGTCGCCGGTGACGGCGTCGATGGCCTCGATGACGTCGCTCGACTGCGGCATGTAGAGGACGCCCCCGTAGGCAAGCGGCGTCCCCTCCTGCCGGCCTTCCGCGAGCCCGCGCGACCAGACCATCCGGATGCGGTCCACGTTGTCCCGATCGATCTGGTCCAGCGGGCTGTAGCCCCAGCCGTCGAGCGTCCGGCGCCACGTCAGCCAGTCGCCGGGGGCCGGGTCCTGCAGCATCGCGTCCGACACCGGAACGAACTCGTCCGCCGACTGCGCGGACAACCCTGGTGCCAGGGCGACCGCCAGCACCCCGACGGCGACCGCCCAGCCCCACCGTGACTCGCGACGCAGCGTGTCCATCTGTCGGCTCCTGCCTTCGCGGCCGCCCTTGGCGGAGTGGCCGGCTCCTACGGAGTGGTCAACGGGATGGACGGGAAGTACGTCCGGAACCGCCGCGCGTCCGCCGTCGCCAGCGTCCAGCCCATGACCTGCGCATGCGCGCCGATGAAGAAGTCGGGTAACGGGACGCGCGGCGCCGCCGAGCCGGACTGCCGCCATCGCTGCGCGCGGTACTGGCTGTAGGCTGCCGCACAAGGGTCGGCCGCGGCGACCGGCAGATCGAGGATTCCGATGCCCCAGGCCCGTATGCGATCCACCACCGTCGAGGCATCGTCCACGCCGACGCCGTACTCCGCCAGGCAGACGGTGTTGATCGCCGCTCCATCGGCGTCGACGGCCTCTGCAATGGCTGCGCGCGCCCATTCGTGATAGGGAGACTCGCGCTCCGACGCGTAGATCAGCACGTTGGTGTCGAGCAGGGTCATGGCTCGCGCGTGAGCTTCCGTAACTGCTCCCAGGACATGCCCACCGGCAGGGGATACCGGGATATCGCCTCCAGGCATTCCTCGCGCGTCATCTTCGGCGCTGCCGCGGGGCGCTGCAGGCGCACGAACAGATATCGGTGATCGTCCTGGCGCTGAACGTCGAAGACGTCTCCCGGCTTGGCTCCCGGAACGACCACGCGCCGCTTCGCATCCGCTCGTACCGTCGCCATGAGTGGGATCATCCCACCGCCCAAAGTCGAAGTCAATCCGCGCCGCCCCGGGCCGCGGCGCTACTGCTCCGCCAGCGGCAGGAAGATGGAGATCCGATCCTCGCTGCCGATGGCGCGCGAGATGTGCCCCTGGCCGGTGGTGTCCTCGGCGAGCAGGATGTGGCCGGGGTGCAGGCGGACCTTCGTGCCGTCCCCGAGCTCGACCTCGCTCTCCCCCGCCAGCGTGATGACGTACTGCCGGCGCGGCGCGGTGTGCCAGTCGATGAAGTACTCGGGCGAGGTACGGCGGAACTGGACGCTGGTGACGTCGACGGGTTCGGAGAGCTCGGTGGCGCCGCGCTGCGTCGTCAGCGGCACGTCGTACTCCTCCGCGTGGGTCTGGCCGTCGTCGCCGGTGTAGATGCGGGTCACCTTGATCGGGGTCCGCTCCTGGGCCGTCGCGGCCGGCTCGCCGGCCCAGCGGGCGCCGCCCACGATCAGGAGCGTCGGGATCCAACCGAGAACGAGCGCCCGCCGGAGCCACGTCTTGACCATCGCAGTCCCTCCTGTGAGTCGTGGCATTATAGGGTCGCTGCAGGCTCGCTCGGAATGGAAGGGGCTCATGACCATGCTTCGACTCGCTGGGGCCGGCGGCCCCGTTCGGTTGGCAGCGGCGGCCGCCGCGACTGCCGTCACGCTCGCGTTCGCCATGCCTGGGCACTCTGAAGAGGCCGTGGCCGGAGCCGGGGCCGGGCCGCGTCCCGAACCCACCGCAGGGCAGGGCCAGGGCGCACCCGCCGGCCCGGACGCGATCCGGCCGTTCACGATCGACGTCCCGGACGCCGTGCTCGCCGACCTCGAGATCCGTCTCGACCGGACCCGCCTCCCCGACGAGCTGCCGGGCACCGGTTGGGACTACGGGACCAACCGGGACTATCTGGAGGAGCTGCTCGCCTACTGGCGGGACGGCTTCGACTGGCGGGCGCAGGAGCGGATGCTGAACCGCTTCGACCAGTTCAAGACGACGATCGACGGGCTCGACGTCCACTTCATCCACCAGCGCTCGCCGCACGAGGACGCGCTGCCGCTCATCATCACGCACGGCTGGCCCGGCTCCTTCATGGAGTTTCACAAGATCATCGGACCGCTGACCGATCCGACCGCTCACGGGGGCGACGCCGCCGACGCGTTCCACGTCGTCGCGCCGTCCATCCCGGGCTACGGCTTCTCGGACAAGCCGCGCGGGCGCGGCTACAACCCGGAGCGGATGGCGCGCATCCTGGGCGAGCTGATGGCGCGCCTCGGCTACGAGCGCTACGGCACGCAGGGCGGCGACTGGGGCAGCATCATCAGCCGTTGGCAGGCCGTCCAGCACCCGGACCGCGTGGTCGGCGTGCACCTGAACTTCGTCACCGCGGGCCCGCCGGCGGGGGTCGACGACCCGGAGGCCGGCGTGCCGGCGGCGGAGCTCGAACGGATGCGCGAGCGCCAGGCGTCGTTCGCCAACGAGCGCGGCTACAGCAGCATCCAGGGAACGAAGCCGCAGACGCTGGGCTACGGCCTCAACGACTCGCCGGCCGGCCTCGCGGCCTGGATCGTCGAGAAGTTCCGGACGTGGTGCGACTGCGAGGGCGACGTCGAGAGCCGCTTCACGAAGGACGAGCTCCTGACCAACGTCACGATCTACTGGGTGACCCAGACCATCACGTCGTCGGCGCGCATCTACTACGAATCGCGCCACACGCCGGCGAGCCAGGCCATCGGCTACCTCGAGACCCCGACCGGCGGCGCGCTCTTCCCGCGCGAGATCCGGATCCCGCCCCGGCGCTGGGCGGAGGCCGCCTACAACATCACGCACTGGACCGAGATGCCGCGCGGCGGCCACTTCGCGGCCCTGGAGCAGCCGGAGCTGCTGACCGACGACATCCGCGCCTTCTTCCGCCCGCTGCGGTAGGCGCTGCGACGGCGCACAAGCCCCACTCCGATGGAGTGCGGGCGGCCCGTCGTTGACGACCCGCGCGGCTGGAGGCACAGGCCTCGCGCAGCGCAGAGCGAGGTCCCGGCGGGTCAGACTATAGTGGACCGATGGCACGGTCACCCACCAGGGTCACCGCCACCGTCGCGTCCCTCGCCGACATCGCGACGTCGCCTCGGGCCGACGCCGGTTCCGTCAACCCACGGAACGTCGGCGCGGCGTCCAGCCTGCCGGATGCCCCCGTGCGCGTCGAGGTGGCAATGCCGCGCGCTCTGTTCGACCGCCTCACCGGCCACGACGACGCACCGCGCTGCCGCTACGACGAGCACACGGGCCTCGCGGAGTTCGTCGCGCAGCCGGGATTCGCGCACGAGGGGCCGGTTTGGCAGATCGGCCAGTTGTTCTCGCGCATCGCCGACGCGCTCGCGGAATGCGGACACGACGTCGCCTGGCAGCACGCCGGCGCGCTCCGGCTGCTGAGCGACGACGGCGCCTTCGAGCCCGACGCGGGCTTCTACCTCGATCCCGAGGCCGAGCGCGCCGTCCGCCGGGTCGAGGGCTACCTCGACGTGCGCCGCGACCTTCCACCCCCCGACCTCGTCGTGGAGATCGACCGCAGCCTCCGCTCCCGCCACAAGCTGGCTCCCTACTTCCGGATGGGGGTCAAGGAAGCCTGGACGTGGGACCGCAAGGAAGGCGCCAGCCTCTGGCGACCCGACCCGGCCGAGTCCGGGGGATTCCGCGCTGTTCCGGAGAGCGGTCTCTGCCCCGGCCTCACCCGTGACGACCTCGACCGCCTGTGCGCCCGCGGCGTCTCGGCGATCGAGCGGGCGCGCTTCTCCAGAAGCCTCGCCCGCCGGATTGCCACCCGCTTGGCCCCGACGCTGCCGCCCCGTCCGTAGCGGGCACGATTGCGCGAACGACCGGCCAGACCCCTTCGACCGCCCGGTGCCGGAACCCCCGCCGCGCGGAACACCGCGCCGTCCGCCGCCCGGCACCCCATAATGGGTCGTGGACCGCGGAAAGACGGAACGGATGGCGGCCTGGGCTGTCGGCGCACGACGGCGGCTCGAGGCCGGCTCGCCACCGCACGAGCCCCTCGCGCCGCCCGCGGCCTTCGGCGACTGGCATCTGACCGAAGAACGTGCGCAGCGCGTCCATCCGACGCGGGACCGCCGGCGGCTTCGAGCACGCTCCCGCGTGATCGCGGCCCGGTTCACGAGCAGTTGCGCGGGCTGGCGACAGCCCCCGACGTCGCAGGAGTTCTACGCTGCCGTGCGCGCGGACCAACCCTCCGCCCGGGAGCGGGACATCCTGGAGGCCTGGATCACAGAGACCACGCCCGACGAAATCGTGGCGGCCTGGGCGGACCAGGCGTACACCCTGCGCGAGCTGGTGGGCGCGTTGCACCGAGCGGGCGTGACCGAGGGCCGCTGGACGTGGAAGCTGAACCGCTGGGTGGAGAACCCGGAGGCGGCGGAACCTTGAGCACGGGAGCCGAGCTCCGGCTGCCCGAGCCGGCGCGCGGCCTGTGGCTGCGCACGCGGGAAGCCATCCGAACGAGCCTCGACGAGATCGGCGTCTCCGAGTACGCAATCGGCGGCGGCACGATCCTGGCGGCGCGTTGGCAGCACCATCGCGCGAGCGACGACATCGACCTGACTTTGCCCGCGAACGCGCGGCTCGACCGGCTCGACGATCGTCAGACGTGCGGCCTTCGGAGGCGGATGGAACAGCTCGGGGGAGAGTGCGATCCGGAGACCCAGGGGGTGGTCTACAGAATCGCGTTCGCCGGGCAGGGGATCGACCTGTGGGCGCACGACGTCGAACCCCCGGGCACCGAGCGGCGGGAGCGCGTCGAAGGAAGCGAGGAGACCACGCTCTCCACGGTGCAGGTTCTGTGGGGCAAGCTGAACCGGGGGTTGGACGGCCTGCCGCGCGACGTGTACGACGTCGCAACGGCAGCGGACATCGACCCCGAGGCGCTGGAAGTCGCCGCCAACGCGCACGCGCGGAGGCGGACCGAGCAAGTCGCCCTGCAGTGGTTCGCCACCGAACGAGCCATCGACAGGCAGGCGCGCACGAGACTCCGCGGAATCCCGGCAGACGAGGAGGCGCGGCTCGGAACGCTGGGCTCGCGGGCCAGCGAGCGGTTGCTCCGCGCGTTGTACGACGAGCTGGTGATCGAGCGGCATGGAGGCCGCCTCCGGATGACGACGCGAACCGCCGCCGGCACGAGGCGCACCCGAACGATCGACGGACACGATGTTCCGGCCGCGTGGGAGCGCCTCGGGCTCCTGGGGCAACGGGAGACGCGGGCGCCGATGGAGGACATCGCGTCGTACGCAGAGCAGGCGTGCCGGCGCGGCGGCCCGCCGGAGATCATCTACCGGGAGGTGGGGGGACGGGCCGACGCTTGGCGAACCGCGACCAGGGTCCGGAACCTGCCGCCGGGAGGACACCCCTGAACGGTCAACGAGGTGCGCCGGGTTCTCCTTCGAACGGCTCACGCCGTCCCGGCACCGAGCGTCGCAGGACGACGTACAGGGAATCCTCGTCGTCCATTTCCGCATACGTCCCTATTTCCACGATCTGGAATGATCCGCCCACCCGTTCGGCGAACGTCTGCGCCGTGTAGTACTGGAAGCGCTCGCCCTGATGCACCTCCAGCCGGTCTCCGCGCCAGAGGGCGTGCAGGGCGATCCCGCCTTGATGCAGCAGCCGCCGCTGCGCCCCCAGCGAGCGCGCCAGCTCGTCCGGCGTCAGGTGGTGGAGGACCTTGTTCGAGTAGATCGCGTCGAAGCGACGGTCGGTCTCGAGCGTGATCGCATCGAGCAACAGCACGTCGGCGCTCGGGTCCGCGGCCCGCGCCCGGTCGACGAAGATGGACGAGTTGTCCGATCCGGTCGGGCGGAAGCGGCGGCCCAGCCAGTGGAGGTCCTTGCCGGGCCCCATGCCGATCTCCAGCACGGACGAGCCGGGCGGCAGGTGCCGCTCCAGAACGGCCACCAACTCCCGGCCGTCGAAGCCCTCCGCCATCCGCACGTACGCGTCGACGTTCTGCTCGCTGTCGTAGTAGCCCATCGGCAGTCGGACGTGGCTGCGGCAACGCCCCTCCGACGCCATCGCCGCCGCCACCGCGGTAATGGCAATGTCCCCGAGCGAGGCCACTGCACCGTCTTCGGCGAGGGACTGGCGCAACTCCGATCGATCTCCTCCCGCCCGGTCGCAACTTCGTCCGATGTCGGACCGCGATCTCGCAGATGGCTCGCTGTCTCAAGGTCGCCGGCCTCGTCTCGGAGTTCGCTGGCGTCGGCGGCAAGGTCCGATCCAGCCGGGCCGAGCTCGACCTAGCCCACCTAGCCACAACTTGGCGTCCCGGTGGAAGAACCTGCCGCGCTCGCCCTTGGAAAAGTCGTGCTCGGACGTCATCGGCACCGCCGTTGCAGGAGGGGATTCGCCGGAGCCGGGACCGCCACGTGGCGAGCCCGGCTCCGGAGCCGGGACCTACTGCGCGGTAATCGACTGGATGAGGACCGGCGTCGTGGGGACCGCCTCGTGCGCACCCTGCCGGCGCGTCTGCACGCGCGCGATGGCATCGACGACGTCCATGCCCTCGACGACCTCGCCGAAGACGGCGTAGCCGTACTCCTGCGGCGACGTGCCGCGGTTGTCGAGGCCGCGCCGCGCGTTGTCCCTCGTGTTGATGAAGAACTGCGAGGTCGCGCTGTCGATGCCCGCCGTGCGCGCCATGGCGACGGTGCCGCGGCGGTTGCTGAGCCCGTTGGTGGCCTCGTTGCGGATCGGCTCGCGCGTGAACTTCTGGACCAGGTCGTCGGTGAAGCCGCCTCCCTGGATCATGAAGTCCTCGATCACGCGGTGGAAGATGGTTTCCTCGTAGAAGCCGGCGTAGACGTACTGCAGGAAGTTCCCCACGGACATCGGCGCCTGCTCCTGGTACAGCTCCATCGTCACCGCGCCCTGCGTCGTCTCCATGACCACCCGCGGGTTGCTGCCCGGGATCTTCCCCCCGGTGCCCAGCCCGATGCGGTACACGCCGGTGTTGGCGGTCATGTAGAGCGTGCGTCCGTCATCGCCCCAGGCGACGTTGGCGGGATTCTCGTCCGGCACGATCGTTCCCAGGTGCGCGCCGTCCCAGCCGAAGACCCATACGCCCCCGGGCCCCGTCGCGAAGACGTTGCCCTCCCAGTCCACCTTCATGCCGTCGGCCGCCCCGGGCACGTCCTGGTCGTTGACGTCGTAGAAGACGCGCGCGTTGGCGGCACCCTCCTCGGTGAGGTCGTAGGCCATCCAGACCTTCTGCTCCGCGTCCGAGTTCGCGACGTAGAGCACGCGCTCGTCGGGCGAGAGCGCGATGCCGTTCGGCCGGGACTGATCCCGGACCAGCAGCTCCAGCTCGCCGTCGGGGCTCAGGCGATAGATGCCGTTGAAGTCCAGCTCGCGGAGGGGCGATTCCTCCAGGCCTTCGAGCCCGTACGACGGATCGGTGAAGTAGAGCGACCCGTCGCTGGCATAGACGAGATCGTTGGGGCTGTTGAGACGGTTGCCCTCGTAGTTGTCGACGAGCACCGTCCGGCTGCCGTCCTCCTCGACCCGCGAGATGCGCCGGTTGCCATGCTCGGCGATGACGAGGCGCCCCTCGCTGTCGAGCGTCAGCCCGTTCGACGAGATCGAGCGGAGACCCTCGCGGTCCCCCTCGAAGACCGGATCGATGAACGGGCTGGCCCCGTCGGCCTGTGTCCATTGGTGGATCGCGTTGGCCCGGACGTCCGAGAAGAGCAGGCGCGACTCCCCGCGCACCCAGACCGGCCCCTCGGTGAAGACGTAGCCCTCGGCGATCTTCTCGATGGTCGCGCCGACGGGCACCAGCCGGTCGAGCCGCGGATCGGCGCGCACGATGCGACCGGCACCCGCCGCCTCTCCCGCCGGAGCCGCTTCCGCTTCTTCGGCCGGCTCCTCCGGAGCCCCGCACGCCATCGTCAACGCCGCAAGCACCGCCGCCGTCACGCTGATCGGTGTCCTCATGCTGTCCTCATTGCGGCGGCCGTCGGGTGCCGCCGCCGGTCAAGGGGCCGCGTGCGCGGCGCGCGCGGCATCCCGCGTCAGAACGTCGGCCGCCGCGCGCTCGCGAACCGGCGTTCGGCCCGCCCCGGACGCGCGCAACGCGCCCTCGACTGCCGGCGCGACCAGGCAGTCGATGAGCGTGTCGAGCTCGCGCCGGTGGCGCCGCCGCCCGTCCCCCGGCTCCGGTGCGGACGTGGCGACGATCACGCTGTCGAGGGCCGGGATCACGAAGATGAACTGCCCGCCGTACCCCCACGCGTAGTAGGTGCGGTAGCCGGCCAGCGTGCGCATCCACCAGCCGTAGCCGTACTGCCGGCGGCTGTAGCGCGACGACGTGCGCGGCGTCCACGACGCATCGATCCAGGCCGGTGAGACGAGCTCGAGGCCGTCGACGGAGCCGCCTCGTCGGTACAGGTCGCCGACCGCCAGCATCGCACGCGGGGTGAGCGCCATCTCGTTCCCGCCGAGGTAGATGCCCTGGGGGTCACGGACCCAGGCCGGGAGATCGAAGCCCAGCGGCCGGGCGAGGTAGCGGCGCCCGAAGGCGAGCGTGGTCATGCCGGTCGCCTGCGTCAGAATCGCCGACAGGAGGTGCGTGCTGCCCGTGCTGTAGACCATCCGCCCGCCCGGCCGGTCGACCAGCGGGCGGGTCAGGACGTGGCGCACCCAGTGGCGGCTCGCGACCCAGCGCCCGTAGTTGCGGTTGGAGGTGGTCTCCAGCCCCGCCCGCATCGTCAGGAGATCCTCGATGGTGATGGATCGCCGGAGCGGGTCGGCATCGCCCAGCGCGTCCGGAAAGAAGTCGGCGATCGGCTGATCGACGCCGGCGAGGTGTCCCCGGTCGATGGCGATGCCGACGAGGATCGCGATCAGCGTCTTGGAAGCCGACTTGAGGTTGGCCCGGGTCTCGCGGGTGGCGCCGTTGAAGTAGTGCTCCTCGAGCAGCGTTCCACCGGTCGCTACCAGCAGGCTGCGCAGGCGCGGCAGGCTCCGCGCCTGGGCCAGGATGGCGTCGCGCTGCGCGGGCGCCAGGCGCAGGACCGTCGGGGCCGGATCGGGGGTGGTCGGCGGGCGGACGGCGGGAGCAGCGCCGAGCAGCAGCACGAGGGCGAGGGCCGGCGCCGCCCACGCCCATGCCGCACGCCGTTGCCGAACGGCGCCCGCGACGGGACGACCGGACTCTCGCGCAGCGTTCATCGGGCCTCCCGGCACGCCGGTGAGCGGGGCCCCGCCGCCCCTTCCGGGCGGCCTCCCGACTCGCGATCCGTCCTGGCGCGCCTGACGGGCGCGTGGGGAGTCCTGCGGCGCAGACTCCTTGGGGGGCCGATTATAGCGCCCCGGCAGGTGCGGGTCAGGACGCGGCGGCGGCCCGCTCGACGTCGCCGCCGACGAGGCGCGCATAGACGTCGAGGGCGCGCTCGGCCATCACGTCGGCAGTGTAGTGCTGCCGCACGCCGGACGCGCCGCGCCGCCCGATCTCGGCGAGCCGCTCCCCGTCGCCGTGCAGGCGCTCGAGCTCGACGGCCAGGGCGTCGACGTCTTCCGGATCGACGAGCACGCCGCCGCCGGTGCGCTGCACGAGCTCCGTGTAGGTGCCGCGACGCGCGGCGAGCACGGGAACGCCGCAGGCCATCGCCTCGACCAGCCCCAGGCCCTTCGGATCGTCGTAGGTGGCGGGAACGGCGAAGATGTCGAGCCCCTGCAGGAACGCGATCTTCTCCGCGCGGTCGACCACGCCGCGGTAGTGCAGCTCGTCCCCGAGGCCCCATTCGCGCGCCTGCCGGAGCAGGCCATCGAGGTAGCCGCGGTGCTCGGGGCCGAGGTAGCCGGCGAGCTCCAGCCGGCACCCCTCCAGCACGCCCCGCTCACGGAGGCGGTGGTAGGCGTCGCA
>JAJDTI010000152.1 GCA_022827245.1 Pseudomonadales bacterium
CGTCGCAAGCGACGGGACCTCGTCGTCCGCCGTGCTCTCCACCGCGGCGAAGGCGCGTCGCTGCGCGACGCGGGCGCACCGAGCCCTCCGCCGTGCGCAGGCCGCCCTCGCCGTCCGGTTCGAGCACCCACGGCGCGCCGACCTTCGCCTCGCGCGTGCCCGCCCGGCCGCCGTCCTTCCCGGCCCTGCCGACGGTCTCCGTCGGCCGCGCCGGAACCCCCGTGCCGTCCATCGCCACGCACAGGACCTCTCCGTCCTTCAACGTATGTGCCCCCACGAAATCGGTGTGAGTTAGCGCTCCGGGAGCGGGTTGGCCACCACCAGGTCCGGGAATCGCGAGAAGTCGCGATCCGCGGACCAGAGAACGCGCACACCGTGGTACAGACAAAGGGCCGCGATCCGGGCGTCGTGCACGACTGCGCCCTGCAGGAGGGCTGGACGGGCAATCCGATCGAGTGCGTTCAGGTAGCCCTCGCCCTCGGCCAAGAAGCCACCGCGGAGACTGTCGAGAAGCCGTCCCACAGCATCCAGTGCCACGCCGATCGGGGTCGGGTCCCGGAAGATCCTTGGGTTCGAGACGACCGCGAGAAACTCGTGGGCGCACGGCCACGGAACCGACACGGGCTCCGTCCCGGCCACCGCGCCACTCAAAACCTCCCGGGCACGCTCGTGGAACGGCATTTCTGGGCGATGCGCGTAGACGAGCAGGTTCGTGTCAATCGCAATCACGCCCCCGCTCCCGGTAGACCTCGTCCCGGATCTGGTTCCACGGTGCGCCCTCGAACTCCGCAGTGAGCCCGCTGCCGCCGTAGCTCGGAAAGTCCAGATTCCGGCGCACCGCGTTCCGGCGGGCTTCGAGGCAGCGCTGCAGGCCTTCCTCGACCAGTCCGCGGAGCGTGGTGCCTTCACTTCTGGCCACACGCCGGACCTGCTCGAGCAGCTCCTCTTGGACCTCAATCGTGGTTTTCATACGGGTGACCCATATTGACCATACGGTGCTACCGTATCCAAGACATTGGTGCAGCGCAAGCACCGTGGGTTCGCGAGGACAGCGGCCGCTATTCGCCGGCATCCCTCAGCACAGCCTCGACCACATCGCGAGACAGCCTGAGGCCGTTACGTTCAAGTTTGTCCAGAATTGGCCTCACAGCATCGACCAAGCCTTCCTTCTTGCCTTGCAGAAGAATCCCGGCAACACCAGTCACTGGGAACTCCCATCGTCTGCGCATGCGAACGGCCAAGCCTCTCGTCCATGACTACTAGGCACCGTCCGCGATACGCCCCGCGCCAACGCGAGCGTGCTCGACTCCCCAGCGTCGAGATCCGGAAACGCATCCTCATCCGCATCGACGTCGTGCACGCTCGCCCAGCGTGCCTCGATCGCGGACGTCAGTTCCTGTGTGCCGGGGTGATTCCCGCGCGTCAGCACCTCGTCGCACACGGGACCTGATCGTCGTCGGCGCGGGATTCGCTGGTTTGGCCTGCGCCAAGCGAGCCGCCGAGCGTGGGCTTTCAGTCCTGGTCGTCGACCAGCAGTCCTCGCCGGGCCAGCATGTACGCACGACGGGCATCCTGGTCAAGGAGGCCCAGGACGAGTGGGCCGCGCCTTCGGCTCTTGTGCGCGAGATCCGGCATGTCCGGCTCTACGCACCCAGCTACCGCCATGTCGACCTGCACTGTGACGGGTACTACTTCCTGGCCACCGACACCGCCGAACTCATGGGATTCCTCGCACACGAGGCGCGCCACGCCGGTGTGGAAATCCGCTTCGGAAGTCCGTTCGTTGGTGCGACGGCAACGAACGGCGTCGTCGTCCTTGACGAACTCGACGCCACTTGCCGCTTCCTCGTCGGCGCCGACGGGGTGCACTCCCGCGTGGCACGGGCCATGGGTCTCGACCGGAACACGCGCCTACTCAAAGGGATAGAGCACGAGTACGAACCAACGGACGACGACGGTGATTGCCTGCACTGTTTCGTCGACGGTAAACGGGCACCCGGCTACCATCGGCTGGGTCGTCCCCGGCGTCGGCGTCACGCAGGTCGGTCTCGCCGTCAACGACTCCCGAAAGCCCGACCTCCCGGGCTTCACCGAACGCATCGACGCCGGTTTCGGCCTACGCAAGCGGCGCGTGCCGGCCAAGCGTGGCGGCATGATCCCGATCAACGGGTTGCTCCGGACTTTCCACGCCGACCGCGTCCTACTCATCGGCGATGCCGCCGGCGCCGGCTCCGGACGGTTCGGCGTGCTCTTCCCCGCCAGCGGCCGGCCCCGGTCCGACGCCCGCCGGCGTCCCGCGCCGCCGACGTCCGCGCAGTCGCACAGCAGCGCCGGAAGCCGGTCCCGGCTCGGCTCGTCGTGGTCGTTCAGGTCCTCGCAGCCCAGGCAGATGCCCGGAACCCGCTGCTTGACCAGGCGCTCCACCGGGTGCTCCACGCGGTCCGCGCGCCGGTGGTCCGCGAAGCACGCGCCCAGCCGGACCAGCATCCCCGTGCGCCGCTCCACCTCGCGAAGCACCAGCCCGCCCGCGTCCGAGGTGATCTCGCCGCCGTCGAACAGCCCTTCCACGCGGCGTCCCGCCAGACCGTGAAACCGCAGCTTCGTTGCCGTACACTCCGTTCCCA
>JAJDTI010000150.1 GCA_022827245.1 Pseudomonadales bacterium
ACCGCCATGCCCAGGGCCCACAGGCAGTGCCGGCGGATCCCGGTTTCGCGAGTCGGCACGAGCTCGATGTAGCGCATGCCGTCCGCCAGGTGCTGGCGGGCAATCGCCACGATTTCGGCCAGGCCGCTCGCGAAGCCCGGGTCGTGCTGGCCGGGGCGCAGGAAGGACAGGTCGAACCCGGTCTCGCGAAAGACGTCCCGGGGCAACCAGCACGCGCCGCGCCGCCGGTCCTCCCAGATGTCCTTGAGAATATTGGTCATCTGCAGCCCCTGGCCGAAGGAGACCGCCAGGGGCCGCAACTCGTCGCGACGGTCGTTCATCTCGACCGAGTAGTCGCAGAACAGCTCCGTGAGCGTCTCGCCGACCACGCCGGCGACAAAGTAGCAGTAGCGGTCGAGTTGCATCAGGCTGGCCAGGCCGGCGGATGTGTCGAGTTGCTGGAACTCCTTCATGCCGTTCGACATGATGCGCACGCAGCGTTCGAGGACGCCGCGCTGGGAGGCGCTGAATCCGTTGGTGATGCGCACGACCCGGGGCGTGTTGGCCACCAGATCGTGCTCGCTCGCGGTGGTCGATGCGGACAGCACGGTGCCGAGCTCCCGGGCAAAGTCCCGCGCGTCGTCCCGATTCGCGAGCACGTCGACGAAGCGTCGCCAGAACCGTTGCTTCTGCCCGGCGGACAGGGCCGGTTCATCCTCGATGGTGTCCGTGATGCGGCACAGGAGGTAGGCGTTGCCCACCACGGCGCGCAGCGAGTCCGGAAGCTCCGGAATCGTGAGGGCGAAGGTGCGGGATACGTCCTGCAGCACCTCGGTCTGGTAGGCAAGGTCGCTCTTCTGAACCTCGTCCGGCAGGGGCGTCATGATCACCGCTCTCTGCATGGCAGCGACTGGACGGCGGCACGGAGGCGATCCACGCCGACGCCGATGTTCTCCCGCTGCGGCGGGCGGCTCGACGTCGGCTCGAGCCGCAAACGCTGAGCGATCGTTGCCAGCGCCAGGACGAACAGCATCGTGGCCAGGTCCGACCCGCTGCAACTGTGAGGCCCGCTGCCGAACGGGATGTAGGCGTGCTCCGGACACGCCGCGCCGCCGGACCGCGAATCCTCCAGCCAGCGTTCCGGCCTGAACTCGCCGGCGCGCTCCCAGTAGTCGGATCGCTGGTGAAGCACGCGCATCCCGACGAGCATCAGGGTCCCCCCTGGAATCCGGTACCCGCCGACGACGCGGTCCTCGAGCGCCTCCTTGGCGCGCATGACGTAGGCCGGCGGCTCGAGACGCAGCGTCTCCTTGAAGACCGCGTGCACGTAGGGCAGCCTGTCCAGGTCCCCGGGCGCCGCCGGACGGCCGCCCAGCACGTCGGCAACCTCCTGCTCCACGCGCTCGCGTGCCGCCGGATTGCACCCGAGATGGTGAACGGCGAAGCACAGGGTCGCCGTGGGCGCATCCGTGAAGGCGCACAGGAACGCGATCACCTCGTCGCGGAGCGCCCGATCGTTGGCGTAGGACCACCGGGACAGGCCCTCGTCGGCCGCCCTCACGAGATGCGAAACCAGATCGCGGCCGTCATGGGCCGGATCGGCGGCGCGCCGGATGGCGCCGTAGATCGCCTCGTCCAGCACCGCCGTGGGCGGCCTGGGACCGAGTTTCTTGATCAGTTGACCGAACGGGAGGAGGTCGAGCAGGTCCGCGGCCTTCAACAAGCGTCCGATGTGCAGGCCGTGTCTGCCGTCGACGTCACGCCCCAGAACGACCCTCGCCAGCGCGTCCCAAGTATAACGCTCCACCTCCGGTCGGAGATCGATGACCCGGCCCGGTTGCAACCGCGCGCGAAGCTTCAGCGCGTGCTCGCCGATGACCTCGGCGTAGGCGCGCAGCCGGTCCTCCGCGAACGCGGTCTCCATGAGCTCACGGCGCCAGCGGTGCTCCTCCCCGTGATGCACCGGCAGACAGCCGTGCTCCATGAGCTTGTTCGGCTCCCGGCCCCCCGGCGCCCACGGCGCGAAGAAAGGCGCCTGCGCAACGAGGACTTCCTGCGCGAGCCCGGCGTCGAAGACCGCGCAGCACTTCAACCGGGGCAGCTCGAAGAAAACGATGTCCCCGTACTCCGCGTGAAGCTGCTCCATGAACTCGGCGTAGCCGGAGAGCCGCCGGTAGCAGTTGCGCAGTCGGCCCCCTCTCGGTCCGGGCGGCAGCACCGGTCCGCCGTCGGCCCTCACGCTGCCGACCTCCGCTCGCGCACGGTCACCTGCACTGGCCCCTTCACCCCGATTCCCAGCACGTCCGGCCTGATTGGCCTGCTCGCCACAGGTTCGAGCCGCAGACCCTGGGTCAGGCCCGCCAGCGCCAGGACGACCAGCATCGTGGCCCACTCCCAACCCAGACAGCGGTGCGGTCCGCTCAGGAACGGGATATAGGCGTGCGGCGGGTGGACGGGCGGCGAATCCTCAAGCCACCGTTCCGGCCTGAACTGATCCGCGTGCTCCCAGTAGGCCGGGTTGCGGTGCAGCTCGCCGATACAGGTCTGGACTATGGTGCCTTTCGGAATCAGGTAGCCGCCGACGCGGCAGTCCGCCTGCGCCTGCCGCCAGTGGGACGTGCCGGCGTAGGACGGGGGCGAGAGACGGACGATCTCGTTGAACACGGCCCGCGCGTAGGGCAGCCGGTCGAAGTCGCCGCCCTCGAGCGGGCGGCTGCCCAGCACCGCGTCGATTTCCCGCTCCAACCGCTCGCGCTGCGCCGGGTGCCGGGCGAGATAATCGAGACCCCATACGAGTGCGCTGGTCGTCGAATCGATCGAGCCGATCACCAGGGTGTACAACTCGTCGCGGATGTCCCGGTCACCGCTGAACGGGCACGGCTCCTGCCGGTCCGCCGTGCGGACCACGTGCGAGGTCATGTCCTCGCCGCCATGAGACGGCTCGCGCCCCTTCTTCATGGCCCCGTAGACCGCTTCGTCCATCGCCTGCAACGCACGTCGGGCACGCCGCTTCGCAGGCAACGGCAGCCGGTTCAGCAGCGACGAACCCGGCAGATAGTCCAGCGCCCAGTCCCGCTTGATGGCCCAGGTCGCCTCCTGCGCGACCTCGGGCCGTATCCTCGGCTCGCGCCCGAGAATGGTGTCGAGCAGCGCCTGCACCGTCAGGCGCTCCATCTCGCGCTTGTAGTCGATGACCTGCCCGACGCGCCAACCGTCCCTGATTTCATGGACATTCGCGGCGAGCACGCCGGCGTAGCCGGGCATGCGGCTGTCGGCGAATGCCCCCCCGAAGATGTCGCGCACCTGCCGGTGGTGCTCGCCGCTGTCCCGCGGCATGCAGGGCGACGTGATGATTCCCCAGCCCTCCCTGGCGATGAACGGCGTGAAAACGGCCTCCTTGACCACGAGCACCTCGCGGATGAGGTCGGCGCTGAACAGCGCGCAGAAGTTCATGCCCGGAAGCCGATAGAAGACGATTTCTCCGTAGACCCTGTGCAGGCGCGCCATTTGCCCCCGAAAATCGCGGAGCCGCCCGAGGAGATTGCGGATCCGCCTGCCCTGCGGACCGGGCGGGAGCTCCGGATTTCCGTTTTCAGGACTCTGCATTGCCCTTCCTTCGTATCGTGATCCCGAAATACACCGTGGCCAGCGCCGGCAC
>JAJDTI010000190.1 GCA_022827245.1 Pseudomonadales bacterium
CTTTCGGAATCTGGCGTAGGCTTTGCGCGCTTTAGGCGTTTCCGTGGGTAGGTCGAACATCGCAATCACCCACATACTACGCCAGCCCCATGGACTTGGTTTCGGGGGGGCGGCCCCCCCCAGAAAACAATTCCATGGGGCTGGCGTAGTATGTGGGTGATTGCGATGTTCGACCTACCCACGGAAACGCCTAAAGCGCGCAAAGCCTACGCCAGATTCCGAAAGGAACTCTTAAAAGATGGCTTTACAATGATGCAATACTCTGTCTACATACGACACTGTGCATCCATCGAGAACGCCAAGGTTCACGCCGCCAGAATGGGGAGTTGCGTTCCGTCCGAGGGAGAGGTTCGATTTCTGACAATCACCGACAAACAATTCGGTCGCATCGAGATCTACGTCGGAAAAACGCGCAAATCGCCCCCGAATCCGCCCGCTCAGCTGGAGTTTTTTTGACCAGCTGGCGGGCAAAAGCGGCGGCGATTCAATGTCCTACGTCAAGGGCAGTGTAGCAAATCGAGAAACAGCCGCGATCCGCAGCGGCCCGGTCTGCATCGTGCCGAGCTTGCGCAGTGTAGCAAATCGAGAAACAGCCGCGATCCGCAGCATGGCGATGGCTCTGGCTATGGCTCTGGCTAGTGTAGCAAATCGAGAAACAGCCGCGATCCGCAGCAGGTCAGGCGCAATTGCGAGGAGTTTACTGAGGGTAGTGATGCGACTGTTCCTCAACCCATGGAACCAGAACTTCGCTCCGCCAGCCGTGTAGTACTGCCGCACGCCTTCGACGTGGCCGGAACGGCTCTTGCTCGACGAAAACACCCAACCATCCAGTGGTATGCCGGATTCCTCGAACCGCTTTCTCACGTGTTGACCGGGAAACGCACCTAGCAACACAATCACCGCCCAAACAGCTTGAACAAAGGAAGTTCTTATGCAGGCACATGAATTCAAGCAGGCATTCCTTGATGAGTGGCAAGATCGTATCGATGATCCCGAACAGCGCGAGGAAATCATCAGTGCATTCCAAAATGAAGCTGAATGGACGACATTCATGCAGGGAGACGATGTTGCGCCGGGCTTCCTGCATTCTGTTGGCGAGAGTTTGGAGCGAAGCGTCTACATGGAACAGTTCACGTTTGACTGCGTTTTCTGCCTTGACGAGCCGAACCTGCTTGAGGGCGACGGCGGTTACCCGGCAGGATACGACGTGGTCATCGAGCACGAGAACAGGGACCCCGAAGGAGAGTGGTGGAAACTGCTGATTATTCGCGCTCCGCTTAAGGTCGTGATCTTCTACGACTGGACTGACGAGCAGAAACTACAGGCCATCAACAACGGGAACTGGAACAATGCGAATTGGTTGATCGGCAAACTGGAGAGATTCGCTGAAATGAGACGTTATATGCAAGATCGCTGGCCAGGTCGCAGAGACCATGACGATTACCTCATCGTGGTTGGATGCACTCCACTCGGTGAGGATCTTCCGCATTGGCGGTGGCTATGAGTCAGCGGGAAAGGTTCCACCCATAGGTCAATCTTGGACGTCGATTGACAGCGAAGGCAAATCTTGTCGGTGCCGCCGTTCCCATATATGGAGTTCGTGAAGTGCATCAACCAGTCCATAATGCTTCATATGGGCTGGGTCGCGGGCCGCAGGGTGACGGAACAGAACGTGCAATACGCCGTCCACTGTACAATACCAAACTCCACGGACGGTTCGCGCCCAAGCGTCGTCAGATATCGAATACAAGTCTTCAAGCCCGTCTCCGATGACCGAACCGCAGAGAATTACGACATCGGGATTGTACATGGCCAGTTGCTCCCGAATGAAATCGCGGTCACGTTTCATCGCACTCCGAATCTCCTTCCAGTTCGCGCTTGAGCCTCCGCCATTTTTTTTCACATTCATGAACACTATCTGACGCACTGCCTGGTCGCGACGCTCTTCGCTCACCCATCCTTCGAGTTCGGACCATGGCTCGAGGTCTGGAAGAGCCAAGATGCCCTCAATCCACCGCACCATAGTTGGATAAAGGTTCGGTTCGCGCAGGTATTCCCTCAGGTCAAAGGACTTGTTGGTGTACGCTTCTTTCAGTACGAAGATGAGCTTTAAGGGAGCCTTCTCGAACCCATCGGGGTCCACGGCACCGTCCTTAACGAACCGATTCTCGCCGTGCTCTAGGCACCGCGATTCCCACCGTTCAAACAGCTCATTTTCTCTTGCAGCCAGATTCATTTTTTTTCCTTGGGACAATACTCAATGCCGATTGACACGTAAGCCATCGCTTTCGCGATTATCGTACCAATATTGTCGGCCACCTTGATCAAGTGTTTGTCGTCAAGGTGCGCATATCCCGCCGTCGTTCGGTGTCGCCGGTGCCCGAGCAGCTTGCCTACCAGGGGAAGATTTTCTCCGGACATTACGGCTTGGCTGGCCGCAGTGTGCCGTAGGTCATGCAGGCGCAGCTTTCCGAGCGCGGCGTGTTTGCGCACAGCGCGCCAACAGGTGACGAACTTGTGGGGATCCTTGATGCCAGCGAAGCAGGGAAACAGAAAGGCGTCCGGGTCACGGGGACCGGCTAGCGCGTCTATGACATCGCGTGCGGCCTTGCCGAGCGGCACGGCGCGCGGGCCGGTCTTGGAGTCCTCCAGGTTGAGGGCTTCATCGTTGATGTTGCGCCAACGCAGATTGAGCACTTCACTCCGGCGGCAGCCAGTTAGCGCCAGCAGGCGGATCGCGGTAGCGGCGTCGGGCCAGCGGGCTTCGTGAGCATCGAGCGAGCGCCCGAGCCGCGCCAGTTCGTCGGTGTCCAGAAATCGGGCGACCTTCTTCCCAGGGTTCTTCGCGATTCCTATACACGGGTTCGTGCCGCGTTCGCGCATGCCCCATTCCTCGGCCCGGTACATCATTGCGCGCAAGATCTCGAAGGCGCGGTTGGCCGCGCCGGGCTTGTCCTTGCTCGCCGCGTCGAACCAGGCGGCCACGTCGTCGGGGCCGATGCGGTCCAGAGGCATCTTCGCGAAGGCGGGCAGGAGGCGGGCCTTGAGGTAGATACGGACCGTCTTGCGCCCGGAAGGCTTCCACTGCGGATCGCAGCGTCGGAGATATTCCTCGGCGAACGCCCGGAATGTCGGCGTCTGCTTTTCCCTCTGGATGTCCTCGGCAGGGTTCTGTCCCGCACGGATGCGCGCGAGCAGTTCGTGGGCACGGCGGCGGGCTTCGGCAAGTTTCATCTCTGTGTGACCAGCGATGACAATGCGGCGGCTTCGGGCTTCGATGCGCGCCTGTACGATCCAGACCTTGCGGCCGGACGGGTGTATGCGCAGCCCGAACCCGGGTAGCGCCTTGTCAAAAAGGATCGTGTCCTTGGTCTGAGGCTTGGTTTCGCGAGCCAGGCGCGCGGTGAGATTAACCCTGGGCATTGCCAGTCCCTCCCTTCTGATGTCCTGCCCTGCCGGCAAGCGCGGCGCCGATGCGTGCGGAGACTCGGTCGGCAGCATCGGTAACGGACTGGTCGGACAGATGCGTGTACCGTTCCGTCGTCTCGACCAATGCATGTCCGAGCAGCTTGGCGATGGTGACCATCTCCACGCCGTTCATGGCCGCGACCGAAGCCCAGGTGTGGCGCAGGTCATGAAGCCTCACGCCGTGCAACTCCGCCTCTTTGCGGATGCGGTCCCAGTGGAACGCGATGTTGTCGATGGGCCGCGTCGCCGGACGGGCCGGGAACAGATACGGGCAGTCGGCACTGTATCTCGGGATGGTGTCGATCACAGCCCGTGCGGGGCTGGACAGCCACACGGTGCGCGGGCCGGACTTGGAGTCCGGAAGGAAGACGCGCTTGCCCTTGATCCAGTCCCATTGCAGCGAGAGGATTTCTCCTACGCGGCAGCCGGTGAGCATCAGCAGGCGGATGATGGCGACGATGTTCGGGCACCAGAACTCGTCACGGGTCAATACGGCGTTGAGCCGGGCCATTTCCTCCGCCGTCAGACACCGTTCCATCGGCTTCATCTTGTAGCGTCGGGTGTTCCTGCAGGGATTGGAATTGTGGGTGCGGTAGCCCCAAAGCTCCGCCATCTTCATCATCGTGGACAGCACCGGCATGGAGCGGTTGGCGACGCCGGGCTTGTCGGACATCGAGGCGAACCAATCGGCGACCTGTTCGGCCGTGATGGCGTCCACGGTCAGGTTGCCGAACGTGGGCAGGATGTACTTGTGCACCAGGTGGGCGTTGGTTTCCTGCGTCCGGGGTTTCCAGCGGTGGGCCTGGCGGTCGAGGAACTCCTCGGCGAAGGTCGTCATCGGGTGTCCCGGCGTACGGGGGCCGTTGTCGTTCCTCGCCGGTTCGAGAAAGCCGGCGATGAGCCTGCGGGCTTCGCGTCGGGCTTGCGGGACCGTCAGCGTTTCGGCGTCGCCGATGGTGGCGTAACGCCGGCGCCCGTGCACGGTACGCTCAATTCTGTAAGTGCGCGTTCCGCTGGGAAAGACGCGCAGCATCAGTCCCGTAACGACATCGTCGCGGATGTTGTAGCGCCTCGGGCGGGGTTTCGCGGCGCGAACGCGCCGTGCGAAGGTGGAATTGGACTTGTCGGCCATGGTAGCGGCTCCTGTGTCGGGCCGCGCGGCTGGGGCGTTGTACAGGAAGCAGCCGCGGCGGCGTTTCTAACAGGAAGCCGTGCGGACGGTCAGGATCGTTCAAACCGTAAGTCGCTGAAAACGCGCGACTTTTATCCCTTCCGCGAGAGTGCGGACGCTGGCGGGAATTGCATCATCGATGCGTGGGGTGTGAGTGCGTAGCCGGCCCTGGGCCGTGAGACACGCCCAAGCCGACGAGATCAACGATGGGGATTGCGGTTCCGGGACCGGAACCGGAGGGGAGCCGCCGCGGCGCGTGAGCGGTCGGGCCGCGGCGCCGAAGCGCGCCGGGCGCATAGCGCCCACGCGCTGAGGCGACAGCGGCGGAACGACCGGAGCGTCGGCGCAATTCGCGACGGCGGCGGACAGGCAGGCGGCGGTGAGCGCAGCGAACCGCCGGGCAAGGGGACCGCGCAGTGAGCGAAGCGAACGAAGGCGCGAGGGATTGCAGTGGAAATTGGAGCGAGCGCAGCGAGCGGAGATTGGAACGGAAAGCCCGGTCGCGAAGCGACGCGCCCGGAAACTTCTTCGGAGAAAGCTGGAGGGAATCCAGCAGCGACAGCGTCAGGAGAGGCAGAAGCATATGAAGCTGCTGGAGTCCAAACTGCTGGAGGAGGAGACGGGAGGGAGAGGCGGCGCAGCCGCCGCGTAGCGCGGCGCCGAAGGCGCGGCGCTACGCCAGGCAGGCCGTGACGTGCAACCGGTCGGATGCTGTGTCGATGCGATTCCACCGACAGGGTACGGCGCATTGGAGCGAACGCGGCGTTCGCGAAAGCGAACGCCAGCGAGGGAGCGAAGCGCGAGGGCGAAGCCCGGCGCGAGGCTCAGAAGTAAGGATGTCCGGCGATCCACTGAAGGGCACGCTCGCGGATACGCGAGCGTTCGTGAACGCGGGTCCAGCCACGGGGATCATCGTCCAGGACGATCAGGTAGTAGTGCTTTCCGGAATTGAGGATGTCGGGTTGACGATGGACTTCCCCGACGCGGTCGCCGTCGGCGTCGTGGATGCTGGACTGCTCGGGCGTGACGCGCTTGAAGGTGATGCGGCTCATGGTGCTGTTCCTGTCGTTGCGTTGAGGCGCGACGTCTTCTCTCTCGATCGCCGCGCGGTTCGCCCGACGCAGGCCCGGCGCCACGCCAGGGGCGTGGCGAGGGCCGCGGGAGCGAGGCGAAAAAAAGCGCGGCCCGCATCGCCGGTGAGACGAAGCGGGCCGCGAGGCGGACGCGGCGGGTTACGCCGAGGCCAACATAACGCGCTTGACCGGAATCCCGAGCTGCGTCGCCTTGTCCAGCAGGTTCTCGGAGATCCCGGAGCCGGGGAAGCCGATGACGCCCTTGGGCAGCAGGCTCAGCAGCTCGTCGTTGCGGCGGAACGGAGCGGCGCGCCCGTGGGCGTTCCAGTCCGGCTTGCACACGACCTGGTGCACGCCCCTGGACTCGGCCCAGCGCGCGGCGACCATCTCGGCGCCCTGCCCGCCGCCGTGCACCAGCACCATGTCGGCGTACTTGGCGCGCACGTTGTCCAGTGCGGCGTAGATCGCGTCGGCGTCGCTGACTGGCTTGGAGCCCGCGACCGCCACGAGCGTGCCTTCCGGCAGGTGAGAAGCGTTCTTCTGCTCGCGGCGCGCGCGCATGAAGTCACGGGCGTCGATCGCAGCCGAGGTGAGTTGCGAAGTGCGCGAGGTGTGGGACCCGTTCCTCGGACGCCACGTCTTGCCGGTGTCGGCGCAGTACACGTGAGAGGCGTAGTCCCGCAACCGCTCGAAGGCGTCGCGCCGGTCGCCGAGGTTCCGGCAGCGTTCGATGGTGCGTTCCAGTTCCCAGGCGTTGATCTCGGTCCCGTCCTGGGCGTGCTGGAGATCCTTCAGCTTCGGGGAAAGCTTGTCGACCGCGCGGTCCAGGCGAACCGTCTGCATGTGCAGGGTGTTGACGAAGCCCCAGAGTAGCGACTCGCGTTCGTCGGCAAGCTGGGTCCCGTCCGGTGCGACTTCCTCGACAAAGAGGTTGAGGATGTTGTCGAGACCGGTCAGGGCTTCCTTCTCGTCCCAGACCGCGCGGGGATCCGGTTCGCCCCTGGCGGGAGCGCCGCCGAAGCGTTCGAGGTTTTCGCAAATGACTGCGGTGGGTGAAGTGTGGGGATGGTGCAAGTGCGTATTCATGGTAATGAACTCCTCAGTTTCGTTAGACGTGACGCCGTCTCTCGTAGATCGGCATGTCTTGGGCAGCAGGCGAGGGTCATCCGCAGGACCGCAGCGAAGCAGAGGACCCGTCGTCTTCGACGGGTTGACCGCCTGCTACCCTGGGCATGCCGTTCGGAGAGAGACCGTCCGCCGCGCCGTACGGCGCCTGTAGGGCACGCGAAAATGCAAGCCCCGTGCCGGATGGGTTCTGCGCGCCAGCGCAGGTTCCATCGGGCGTCGGGGATTGCTCGCGTGTCCGGAAGGCGCCCGGACGGCGAATCAGGCGGACACCGACTCAGGGGGTTGCAGGGGACCGCCCCTGCTTCTTTGGGAAAACTCGCGCGCGTTCAGCAAGCGAATCCTCCGATCCTGTTGCCCCCTTGCTCGCGAGCGGCGCCAGTCGTTGTGCGAGAGGTTCGGTGCCGAACTCGCGCAGGTCGTCATTGAAGTCGTTTCCTGCGGGAAGCAACACCGCGCAAGCGATGCCGAGCCGCGTGCAACGCAGTTGCAGGCGAAGCGAGGCATGCTCGCCCTCGTCATCGCGATCCCGAGCGATGATGAGGCGGGTGACGTGCTTCGGCGGCACGAACGCGCCGAGGCTGCCCGCTGAAAGCGCGGCAGCGGAGAGCGGGGCTGCGCCCTGCAATGGGGCGTGCGGCAGTACCGTGACAAGCGAAAGCACCGTCTCGATGCCTTCCCCCACCAGGAGGGTGGTGGAGGCATCGGGATCGCCGAACCGCACGGCCAGCCCGTGGACGCGTCCAAGCGCCTTGCGCGGACGCGATACGCGGGCCTTGGCCGGGCGGGCGGGATCGAGCCAGGTGCGGTGCACGCCCTCGAGCGCGCCGTCGTCGCCGGTTACGGCGGCGACCAGCGCGGGAAAGCGGCGCCAGCCGCCCGAAGCGGAGCGATAGGGCAAGGCGGAATGAAACCGCAATGCCGGAAACCGGCAGCGGTGAATGGCGCGGGCGCGGAGGTAGACTTCGGCGTGGGTGGAGTCGATGGGACCGCACCGGTCCCAGAGATTCCGGGCCGCGGCGGCGCGGTCGTAGGTGTCGTCATCGGAAGAGGCGGGAGAAACGGGCTGCGCCAGGTACCGGCGCGCCTCGGCCAGCGCCTCGCGCAGCGAGGTCGAGCCGGTGGCGAGCCGGACGAGATCGAGCAGGTCACCGTGTTCGCCGGTGGCGGCATCCGTCCACTTGCCCGGGATTCCGGGCGGCGAAAGCCGCACGAACAGCGAGCGTCCGGACGCGCCCCGCGCGTCCCCGGCGCACCAGTACCGGCCCTGCTTGCGTCCATGCGGCAGGTACTCGCGGCAGACGGCTTCGGCGCGCTGCGCCAGCAGCGCGGAGACGGTCGAGGCATTCATCGGCACTCCGGTCGAAGAGGATCGCAGAGGTTCCGCCCCCCCTCGACCTCTCGGGGGCGTTCCGGCGCGCGGGCGTCAGCCCGCAAGCAGGCGGAACGCGGCCGGGATCGGGGTCGAGGGCAGAGGCTCGGGCGAGTCCGGGTTCACCGGGCGAGCGCGCCGAGCCGGTCCGGGTCGAGGTAGGCGGCAGAGGAGAGGTTGCGATGGCCGGTGGCGGCGTGGTGGCGCAGTTCCATCCAGAGCCGGCCGAGGACGTTGCCGCCGACGTAGCGGGAGGCGTCGGCGTGCGCGCCCCAGTAGTCGTCGCGGGCGGAGAATTCCACGATCGGGCGCGACTCGGTGCGGCGCAGCAGCGCGTCGATGCGGTCGGGCAGGGTCTCGCGCTTGCGCCGCAGGACCCAGCGCATGACGTCGACGCGGTCGCGGTGCCAGGTGGGCGTGAGCGGCGCGGCCGTGCGGCCGAGCCGGGCGGCGCGCGCGGCGGTGGGCTGGTCCGCGATCCGGGATTGCAGCTCCGGATGCCCGGGAAACTTGGCGGCCTGGTACAGGTGCTCGGAGGTGGAGAAGAAACTGCCCCCGGCGGGGATCGGCACGGGAAGCGCGGCGAAGTTGCTGAATAGGCCCCATTCGGCGTTGGTGAAGCGGAAGGCGCAGACGTCGTTCCTCGGGTAAGAACGCAGCAGGTTGGAGCGGTCAGTCATGGGAGGTCTCCTGTATGGTCAAGCGGCGGCGTTCCGGCGCGCGGGCGTCGGCCCGCAAGCGTGCGGAACGTGGCCGAGATCCGGGTCGCGGGCAGGGGCGCGGTGTCGGACGGATCGATGCCGTGCATCCACGCGTGGCGCGCAGCGCCAGTAAGCACCAGGACGGAGCGGCGCGGCAGCGTGAGCACCTCGTCGCCCGGTGCGCCGTGGCGCACGTACGGGCGGGCGTTGCGGAGCCGGAACCGCATCGGCCAGTCGTCGGCGAGCGACAGCGACGCCACGACCGGGCCGAAATCCCGGTGATCGGCGTGCATGCCGATGCCCTGCCCGGGACGGTACTCGTTCACGATGCACTGGCTCGGCAGCGCGCCGTCGAAGTACGGCGCCAGCCGCCGGGCCATGTGCTCGGTCCAGAGAGGGAACGGCGCAGCCGGTTCGCGCGCACCCGGGTTGCGGTACGAGTACCGGAACCCGTAGTGCTGCACGCGGCGGTTGAGGTCGCGGAGCCAGGGCGCCGCGGCGATGCGTTGAAGGATGCGCCGCTCCTCCGCGGGCGTGACGAAGTCGCGCACGAGGCGTGCGCCCCGGGAGAGGATATCGGGGGTACGGTCGGTCATTTCAGCCTCCGGCGGATAGCAGTCGTTCGGCGGCCCAGCGGGCGGCCGCGGCCAGCACGTCGCCGTGGCACGGCTCGGGCGCGCACCAGCAGGCCAGGCGCTTGCCGTGCAGGGCCGCGAGGTCCTCGACCGCCACGCGCCCGGCTTGGATATTTCGCCACAGCCGCTCGCGGTATTGCTCGATGACCTCGGTGCGGGAGCCGTCCCGGCCGACGACGTAGGGATTGCCCCACCGGGTGGCGCGGTCGATGCGCACGACATCCGGATCGGCGAGAGCCGATCGGTGGCGGCGGATGTTGATGACGACGGTCATTTTCCCTCTCCTCGATCCGAGCGTACCGCGCCGATGCGGTACCCGGACACCTCGGCCAGGCGGACGGCGCGCAGAAACAGGCAGGCCTGGCGCGGCGTGTGCACGGCCAGGTTCACGACGGGGATGCCGGCCCGGTCCGCGATGCGCAGCGCCATCCCGGTTCCCCCGACGACTTCCCCTCCGGGCGTCCAGCAGATCACCGTGTGGACCGGACGGTTCAGCCCCGGGCCGAGGACGATGCCGACGTTGCGGGCATGCATCGCCCGGACGCCGCGGGAACACTTCTGCCAGGCCGGATGCAGCAGCGCGGCGAGGTCCCGGGCGGACTGGCGTTCGCCGGCGGAGAGCGTGCGGCCGTCCGGACCCGCGTGATCGTTGTACCCGGGCCAGGGCAGGACGAGTGTGCGGGACTCTACGGTCGCCCCCTCGGCAAAGGCCCGGTCCGCGCCATCGGCCCCGCCGGAATTGAGGTGCCAGCCCGTTCGGTGCAGCCACTGCGCGAGGCGGGTCATGACGGAGAGGATTTGGGGGGGAGTTCTCCGGGCGCCGATGCCGGCGTAGACCAGGCGGGGAGAAGCTGTCGTGTCGGGCTGTGTCATGGTCGTGGTTCTCCGTGGACGGATGGGTACGGCGGCGGAATCGGTCTCTCTCTCGCACACCGCGAATCGCCCCCGCCAAAGCCGCACTGACCCGGGAGCGGCGCAGAGACTGTCGGTAGCGGTGTGGGAGGACCGTGCCCCGCGTGCAAAAAAAGGGGCCAGCCCCCGCCGAGGAAATGCGGGAGCCGGCCCCAAGGGGCACGAGCGGTCAGACGATTTCTAGAACGGGATGTCGTCGTCCAGGTCGTCCTGAGTCGCGGCCGGAGCCTCGGGCGCCGGCTGAGAAGCCGCCTGTGCGCCGTTGGCGTCGGACCCGTTGGCGCCCTTGGGCTTGTCCAGGAACTGGACGCGCCCGCCCGGGGCCAGCCGGATCTCGGTGGAGAACCGGTCGGAGTCCTCCCCGTCCTTGCGCCAGCGCCGCGTCTGCATCGTGCCGGACACGTACACCAGCCGGCCCTTGCGGGCGTGCTTCTCGAGCATGTCGATCAGCCCGGGCTGGAAGGTCACGACCCGGTGCCACTCGGTGCGGTCGACCCGCTCGCCGGTGTTGCGGTTGAGGTAGCCTTCGTCGGTGGCGACGGACATGTTCGCCACGCGACCGCCGCTCGTGAGGTGGTTGATGGTGACATCGGCGCCCAATCGGCCGATGACTTCCGCGCGATTCAAACCATACATGGTAGATCTCCTAAGGTCTTGAGTGATGACAAGGGGTTGGCGAACCGGGAACGACCCTCGCGGGCCCTTCCCGATTCATCCTCGAAGGGGCTACGCCCCACTCTCAAAAGCCTGGACGTGGCGATTCGGTCAGGGCCTCGCGAATCGCCCGATCGGAGAGTCCGAGTTCGGTCAGCAGGGCAGCAGTGTCCAGCGACGGGACGGGGAATTTGCCGTTCAGGCGGTCATCGGGACCGAGCCCGTCGGCCACCGAATCCGTGCGGCGGGGCGTGTTGAAGTCCAGCGGCGCGTGCGCCGGGTGATCGTGCGTGATGTGGTACATCGGTGTGTTCTCCGGAGAGGGGTGAAGATCCCCGGAGAGGAAAACTCTCTCTCCGCCCCGGGGCACTTACTCCCGGAACGCCCCTCCCGGACGCCGGCGGTACCGCCGGGGCGCGGTTCGGGCTAGTGGAAGGTGGCGCTCTGGCCTGGGCTGCGGTCGCGCATGGCCCGGGCGGCGAGTTTCGTCCAGGCGTCGCGGTCGAGGCCGAGGCGGGCGTTGAGCCGGGTGCACAGCCGTTCGGCGTCGGCGAGCGTCAGCGCCACCAGCGCGGTGGGCACGTAGCCCGGGATGTTCTCGAACACGATTCGGATCTGCTGCGGACCGTCGGGCGGGGCGTATTCGGGGCAGAATGCGAATAGGGGGTTCTCGGGGAGCGTGCTGGTGGGCGACATGACGAAGTTCTCCTGTGGAAACGGGACGAAAAGTGTGCGGCAGGAGTGGAAGGCGGGCCGGCTGGCGAGGGCTGCGGACCGGCCGGCGACGACCGGGGGCCGGCTATAGGTATAAAGGGGACCGTCTCAGGCGGCCGCGCCGTCGAGGGGGTAGCGGTCGAGGAGCCGGCCAATGGTGTCCGCGTCGGGGACGAACACGCGCGTGCGCCACGAGATGATCTCCGTCACGCAGCCGAGCCGTTTGAGGACCGGCAGGTCGGTGTCCACGGGCCCGGCGATCTCGATTCGGTCGGCGCCCATCAGGCGGCGGCACATGAGGCGCCAACCGTTGGCCAGGCCGAACGCCGTGCCGCGCCCGGTCAGCGCCTGGTGAACCTCGTCGGGGCTGAGCCGGACGCCCCCGCCGAGACCGAACGCGCCGCGCAACGCCGCGTACTGCTCGGGATTGAGCACTCGGCCGATCAGGGCGTCCCCGTCGTCGGTACGGAGTCGGCGCACGCGCAGGTCTTCCTTCGGCAGCCGGTCCCAGACCGGCAGCAGCAGTCCCGTCACGAGCCAGAGACGGGATTCCCTGTGGGTCGGGAGCGACTCCACTTCGGCATCCCACAGCGTTCGCCATTCGGCTTCGGCGGCCTTGCGCCAGTGCGATGCGGCTAGTGCGGCGTCCGCAGCCGTGTCGCGGGAGGCGGGCCTCAACAGCCGGACGCGAGGCTGAATGCTGCCGTCGTCCAGCATCCGCGAGGGCGCCGGCACCCGGACGGCGGCGCGGTTCGACCGGCCGTTGACCATCAGCGCCACGCGCGCGGGCGCGTTCTTGCCGCCGGCTGCCAGAGCCTGGTCGCGAAGTCGAAGTGCAGCATCTACGGTGAGCGGTTCGAGCCGATCCTTGCGCGCGATCTCGACCAGTTCGGTGGCCGCGCCGGTGCGCTCGTGGGTTATCAATTGCTCCCTGGACGCCACGCGCAGCGAATCTGCGAGGATGTTCTCCACGCCCTGCTCGAAGGTGCCGGCCTCGACCGCCTGTTCGATGTTGGCGTCGATGCGGGTCTCCAGTTCGGCGAACAGCGTGTTCTGCTCCTCGATGGGCAGGGCCAGCAGCCGGTTCAGGAACTTTGGCATCGGCGGCAAATCCTCTTTCAGGCTGCCTTCGTGCGCGAGTTTGAGGCCCGTGGCCTTCTCGAACCGGTCCAGCGACCAGCCATTGAAATAGCCCATCCAGAGGGCGCCGTAGAACTGGCGCAGCGCTGCGCGAGCATAGGGACTTTCCAGGTTGTCGCTGGCCTTGAAGAGTGCGGCGTCGGCGCCACCGAGCGACGTCTGGGAGTCGCGTTGCCCCCGCGTGAGCGCACCCAGGCTGTCGAGCCTTCTCGCGATGGTGGCGATGAACCGGCGCTCGCCCTTCACATCGGTTGTGACAGGACGGAACACGGGCGCGGATGCCTGGTGCGTACGGTGGGTGCGTCCGAGTCCCTGGATGGCCTGCTCGGCACGCCATCCGGGTTCCAGCAGGTAGTGGACTCTGCGCGAGGTGTTCGCGCAGTCCAGCGCTGCGTGGTAACTGCGCCCGGTGCCGCCGGCCATGGAGAACACGAGGATTTTCTTCGTGCCCTCCATGAACGCGGCGGTCTCGGCGAGATTGGCGGACGCGGGCCGGGTCTTCAGCGCCAGGCGCTCGCCATCGGCATCGACGATCCTCAGCACGCGCCGCGATCGTCCGGTGACTTCCGCCACCGCCTCGTGGCCGAAGTGGTGCAGGATCTGGTCCAGCGCCGCGGGCACGGGCGGTAGGGCCGCCAGCCGCTCGATCAACGCGTCGCGGGCCGCGACGGCTTCCTGGGACAGGACCGGATTGCCGTCGTCGTCGTACACCGGCCTCGACATCAGGTTGCCCTCGTCGTCCGTGAACGGTTGCTGCAATTGCACGGGAAAGGCGTGGGCAAGATAGGACAGGATCGACTCGCGCGGCGTCAGGTCGATGTTGAGATCGTTCCATTCCGACGTCGGGACTTCGGCGATGCGCCGCTCCATCAGGGCTTCTCCGGTGGAAACGAGCTGGATCACCGACGCGCGGCCGGCTTCGCGGTCGGCCTCTACGGCACGGATCAGTGCCGGGCACTTCATGGATGTCAGCAGATGCCCGAAAAACCGCTGCTTGGCGCCCTCGAACGCGGACATCGCGGCGGACTTGGCGTTGCGGTTGAGCGTGCGTTTCTCGTCGGAGATGCCGGTGCTCTGCAGTGCCTGTTCCAGGTGAGAATGGATAATCTTGAACGCGTCGGCGTACGAGTCGTAGATCCGGCGCTGTTCGTCCGTGAGGGCGTGTTCCAACAGTTCCACTTCCACCCCGTCATAGGACAGGGCGCGGGCCTGGTACAGTCCGAGCGCCTTCAGATCCCGGGCGACGACTTCCATGGCGGCCACGCCGCCAGACTCCATCGCGGAGACGAAATCCGTGCGTCTCTCGAACGGGGTCTCGTCGGTCCCCCAGAGTCCCAGGCGGTGGGCGTAGGCCAGTCCCGCCAGGGTCGTGGCGCCGGTGGCGGACACGTACAGAATGCGGGCGTCCGGGAGCGCGTTCTGCAGACGCAGCCCTGCGCGGCCCTGCCGGGAGGGAGCGACATCGCCGCGCGATCCCTTCGAGCCTGCGGCATTCGCCATTGCGTGGGCTTCGTCGAAGACGATGACGCCGGAGAACGCATGGCGGTCTTCCTCATCGAGACCGTCCGCCAACCAGCGGACAATTTGCTTCAGCCGCGATTGCGAGCCCTGGCGGGCGGGAGAGCGAAGCGCCGCGTAGGTGGCGAACAGGATGCCCTGCCGATGGGGGATCGGGTCGGCGGGGCGGATCTTGCCCAGCGGGACGACATCGGCCTCGGCGCCGCCGAGCGCGGCCCAGTCGCGGCGCGCGTCCTCCAGGAGCTTGTCCGAAGCGGACAGCCACAGTGCGCGTCGCGTGCCGCGCAACCACCGGTCCAGAATGATCGCGGCTACCTGCCGGCCCTTGCCGCAGCCGGTGCCGTCGCCGAGCATCCAGCCGCGCCGGAATCGCACCGGCGACGAAAGGACCTCGCCATCCTCCGTGCGTACCGGACCGCCCTCTGCAGGATTGACGTGCGCCGAACTGCCCTGCGCAGCACTGCCGTCCGCAGGACTGACGCGGTTAACCGTCTCCCAGCCGTCGCCGATGCGAAAGTGCGCCGGCAGGCGCCGCTCGTGTGCCTGTCCGGCGAGGATGACGCTTTCCAGTTGGGCGTCTGAGAGCCGCCCCTCGGCGACGATCTTTTCCGGGAGCTTCGGGCGGTAGGCCGGCCGCGGATGCGCGACGGCGGCCATCGCCGCGGACTGCACCAGCGCCGTGGGATGGGGACGTGCTCCCTCGATCCGGACGGTGGCCGGCCGCCAGGGCTCATAGGGTCCGGCTGGCGACTGCGTCGCGGCAGCATCGTCGGAGCCCGGCTGAGAGGATGCGCCAGCGGGGTCCGGAATCTCGTACTCAAGATCGGCAACGGGTCCCCAATCGATGCGCGAAGCGGGCTTGGCGGACCTGTGGCGATCGCTGGCCTTGCTGGGCGGGGGTTCGAGCAGGAAGCTGCCCTTACCTCGTGGGGAGGCGGGCATCCGGGCCAGGGGTGTGCGCGGCGGCACGAGCGCCCGCACGGCATCGAGCAGTTCGGTGGCGTTGGTCGCGGTGTCGGCGGGATCGAACGAGGGATCGAATGCGCCGGCATCCTCTCCCGATTCCAGGCGATCCAGAACGGTCAGCCGGGTGTCGAACGATGTCCCGTGCCGGGCATAGGCCCGTCCGTCGATGCCCATGGAAAAAACCGTCCGCGCGGGCGGGTCCAGGTACCGGAACGCCGATTGCCACGACGGATTGCCCGGCAAGCAGGACCTGGACGTGATGGCCACCAGCCGACCGCCCGGCGGCAGCATGGAGAACGCGGATCGGATGTGGCGCAGATCGGCGTCGTTGCGGCGGCGCTCCACCCCCGGACTGGCCGAGAACGGCGGGTTCATGAGCACCGCGGACGGCACGAGCCCGAGGATGTAGTCCGCGATGTTCTCCGCGTTGTTGCGGTTCACGGATACCCGGGGGAAGAGGTGTTCCAGCAACCCCGCCCGGGTCGGGGCGAGTTCGTTGAGATAGAGCCTGTGCGTGGCGTTCTCGCGCAGGGCGCAATACGCCATGACGGCCAGCATGCCGGTGCCCGCCGAGGGCTCCAGCACCCGATCCGCGGGGCGGATCATGGCCGCTTGCGCGGCGGCGTAGGCCAGCGGGGGGGGCGTGGAGAATTGCTGCAGGCGGACCTGTTCCTCGGAACGGCGCGTGTGGGAGGGTTCCAGAGCGGCCAGGCGTTCGAGCATGGCCAGCATGGCGACAGGGCCTCTGGGGCCTGCGCCCGCTTGCCGCCGCATCGCCATGCCGTAGTGCTTGAGGAACAGGACGATGGCGGCTTCGGCGGCGTCGTAGGCGTCCTTCCAGACCCACGCGCCCTCGGCGTCGGTGCCGTGGAACGCGCCGGAGAGCGCGTCGCGCAGGACGGGGGCGGTCAGAGCCTGGCCTTTGGACAGGCGGAGCATCAGGGAACGCGCGGCGCTCAGCAGACGGATGGGTTTGTCGGTATGGGCCGGGGACTGCGGCGGCGGTGGCTTCGGGCGCGCGGTCTGGCGCTGCGATGGCGCATCGAGCATTGGCGGGCTCCTTCGGGCGGGTGGATGGCGAAGGGGCCGGAACGCGGAGAGCGATCACGCTCCCCTACGGTCCAGACCCGACCCACCGAAGCGTCCGCGCCTCCGGGTGGCGTCAGTGGGATGAGCCGACGAAAGGAAGGTCGATGCGTTCGCCCCAGGGTTCGCGGTAGCGATCCGGGAGCGTTTTGGACGTGTTGATCCACAAATGGGGAAAGTCTGGCTCGGTCGCCGGATACCGGGTGCATCGCATGTCGGTGAAGTACAGGCAGCAGCCCAGCCGAATCCCCTGTTCCTCGATCCACCGGAACCCGGGCCGGAAGTCCGTCCCGCCGCGGCCCTTCACGGTGAGGCGCTCGGGCAGCTCGTCCGGACCGTACTCGTCCACACGGTGCAGGGCCGTATCGACCTGCAGCACGTAGATGCGCTCGGGGCGCAGTTCGGCGGCGATGGCGCGAATCTCCGACCAGGTGCGCTGGAGCGCGGGTATCTGCACCGAACCCGAGGAGTCGACGATCAGCGCAATGGCGTCCATGCCCTCGGACCGCACGGCCGGCAGGTACAGCCCCGAGTCGATGAAGCGGCGGTTGGGGACGCTCCAGGTGTAGTCGTTCTCGGCCGTGTCGAGCATGAACCGGCGCAGCAGAGAGAGCCAGTCGAGGCGGCTTCGGTGCGCGTCGGCCAGGGTCCGGACCACCGCGCCCGGGACATTGCCCTGGGCTTGGGCGACGTTGGCCGCCTGGTGCATGGCCTCGTCCCACGCCTGCTCCTCGGCCGCGATGGCCTGTTCGGACCAGGGCGCCGGGCTGCGCTCCGCAGATGGGCTGCGCCCCGCAGATGGGCTGCGCCCCGCAGAGTCGTCGGAGGCGGGTCGATCTCTGCCCGACTTCCCGTCCGCAGGTTTGCCGTCCGCAGGACTGCCGTGCGCAGGACCTCGGGTGGAGGCGTCGAGGATTTCGCCGGTGCCGGAGGGATCGAAGCTCGGGTGCGGCGCGGGGTTCTTCCCGGACGGCGGCGAGCCGTTGGAATTGGCGGCTTTGCCGGCACCCGGTGGCGTGGTAGCGTTACCGGCGCGCGCGTCGCCGCCGTTCGCCCCGTCCGCGCCCGTTCTCTGAGCGCGGAAACCGGGGGAGCCTGGCGGAGAGGGCGGCCGATTACGGTTTCCGACTCCTCCGTCGGGCGGCGGCGTGCCACCCGAACCGCCGTCGTTCGTCGTCTCGGACAGCCGCTCGTAGGCCTGTTCCACGCTGAGGCCGTCCCAGGCCTGAGCCTCGGCCGGCAGCGTGAAGCCGGCGTCGCGCAGCAGCCCGTGGGTGACGAACTGGGAGGCGCGCTGCCAGCGCTCGGGGTGACGCTCGCCCCGGCGCGTGTGGTGCTTGAGCCCGCACGCGAGCACGACCCGGGCCAGCGCGGTCCGGATCGGGTCGGCGCCGGTGGCTTCGACCCATTCGGGGTTGAAGCGCACGGTGAGCCCGTCGCTGGCGAGCGTTTTTCGGGACGGATCGGCCACCAGCGGCAGGCGCAGCGCGAGGCTCCCGAAGAACGGGTGGTCGCGCAAGAGCGACGTGACGCAGTCGCTGAGCCTGCGGCCGGGATCGGTGTCGGTGCCGTGGCCCATCAGGCGGCCTCTGCGCGGTGCGGCATCGCGCGCTCGGCCCCGAAGTACCCCGCGAAATGCGCCGCCAGGTCCCGGGCGTCGCGCTTCACCCGCCGGCGAACGGCCGGATCGAACTTCCCCGACGCCGCAGTGGGGCGCAGCACGTCGGGCTCCACGCACGCGATGCGGTGTTTCACCTCCTCGCACAGGTGTTCCAGGTGCCGGTCGCCGAAGAGATTGAGGCGCGGGACGATGTCGACGAGTTCTCTCAGATTCTCGATGAGGCTGTCCCGAAACACCTTGGGCTTGCCGTTCTGGTCCTCGGAGAGCCGTTCGCAGACGTGCCCGACGGCTTCTCCCAGTCTGCGGTAGAGGTCCCCGAGCGCGCCGTTGAGGCGCAGGCTGACCTGGTGCTCGATGTCGCGGCGCACGCGCGCGTTCTCCCCGGCGCCGAGATCGGCCAGGAAATGCCCCGAATCGGGCACGGGCTCGATGCGGTAGCGCGCCGAGTACCGGACCCGAAGTTCTTCCCGCGTGGGGTAGTCGTCGAGCTGGAAGAGCCGCCCGAGATCGAGCCGGGCGCGCTCGACGTGCTCGTCGTACTCGGACAGGAACCGCTCGCGCTCGGTGAAGATTCTCTCGATCAGCTCGTCGAGGGCGTGAGTGTAGCGCTCGTAGTTGGCCACCGGCAGGAGCCGGGCGCCGGCGTCGTCCCAGGGTAGCGTGTGCGTGTAGTGGGTCTTGCGGGCCTGGTTCTGTGTGGCGTTGAGCGCGGCCAGCGCGGCCTTCGGGAGCAAGCGCTTGTTGTAGCGCCCGGCGGTGGCGGCGGCGTCGTGGTGCACGGCCACGTACTGGCTGGCTTTGGGGTCGTGGCGGCGCGCGGACCAGCCGTGAAGTGAAAAGGTCACGAGCATCGCGTCGTGGATCAGGTTCATGTCGTAGGTTCCTCCTCATGTGTGGGTCGGCGGCGGGTCAGGTGATTGGGCGCTTGTCTACTGCGTCTTGGCCGCGGCCCACTGGATGAACGCCGGGGTGTGTTGCAGCGACGGATCGCGTTTCACGCACGAGCCGACGAGGAACTCGCCGACCTCGCGCCGCAGGCGCTTTGCGTAGGTGACGATGGCCGAGAGGTTGATGTCGTCGGCCAGCCGATAGAGCGATCCGCACAGCGCGATCAGGGTGCTGGGGTTGTCCGGCACCGGCGCGCCCTCCGGGTCGGCGATGATCGTTTGCGGGTGCGGCAGTTCGCGCCAGATTTCCAGGAACCCACAGAACTCCACCGCGGCGGCCTGCCCCACCGTGCCGCGGATCAGCGCGCGCAGGGCGGTGGGGCTCAGGTCGCGGCTGCGCTTGAGAATGTTGGAGACGAACTCCCAGGTTCGCGGGCACGGAAACGCCTTCTCCTTGGACTGAGGATCGAAGGCGTGGAGAAGGTTCGGGCGCATCTGGATAAAGAAAAGCACTTCCGGGGCGATGCCGTTGGCCGCACCCCAGGCGCACCAGTCGGCGACGTCGGCGCGGATTTCGAGATGCACGAACCGCGAGGCCAGCGGCGTGGGCATGCGGTGAACCACGCCGCGGTCGCTTTCGCGGTTGCCGCAGGCAATGAGCGAGGCACCTTCCGGTAACTCGTACTCCCCGCACTTGCGGTCCAGCGCGAGCTGGTAGAGCGCGGCCTGCACCATCGGGACCGCGGAGGGCAGTTCCTCGAGATTGATGAGCCAGAGCCCGGAATCGTCCGACGGGGGCAGGAACGACGGCGGCGCCCAGCGCGTTCTCCCGGCGCTGTCGCGCCAGGGAATGCCCATGAGATCCACGCGGTCGAGCAGGAGCGCGCGGACATCGACATACGTGCGCAAGGCGCGCGAGGCCACCTGTTGGGCGACCATGGACTTGGCGCAGCCGGGCGGGCCCCAGATCATGGCCGGCTGGCGGGCCTCGACGAGCACGGCGAGCGTGGCGGCCAGTTCGCTGGGTTTGAGGGAGTAGTCCGCGGCGATGGAGACGGGATCGGTCATGGGCAGGGCTCCGCTGATTCAGGGTCGCGGCGCGGACGCCCTCCGGGGGCCCGGCCGCAACTCGGAACCGGCGAAACCCTGGCTCTTAGTGGGGCAAGTGCATTCGTTGGCCTAATGGGCGCAGTGTCGGTGCACGGGCGATTCGGCTGCGTTGTAGATACCCGCGTCCGCGGGGTTGCCGCCGATGCGGACGGTTTCGATCATCGCGTCGATGGCGTCGTCGGGTACGCCGCATGCTTCTCCCCAGCCGCGCAGGTTGGACACACAGTCCTGCCAGGAGCCGAGCAGCAGGTTGAATGAACAGTCCTCGGCGGTGGCCGCGAACACGCAATCGCCGCTCACGGCCACACTGACGATCGCCGGCTTCGTCATGGGCGGCAGATCGAGAAGCCAGCACAACAGCGCCGCGAATTTCGGGGAGAGGTTCTGGCCCCGGCGCGGGTCCATGGGGTGAATGTCGTGGGAACGGAGGTCGGGCGCGGCGGGCAAGGCCGCGGCGGTTTGCGGGTCGGACATCGAAGGCTCCTGTGGATCGCGGTGCGGCACGCGCCCGGCGGCGGGATGGGCCGCGGCCGGGCGCGAGAGACGGGGATGGGCGGGCGTTACGGCGCGGGTGCGCCGGCTTTCTTCCTGCAGGCTTCGATCAACTTGCCGTACTCGGCGGTATCGAGATCGGCGAGGCTGTTCGTCAGGTACGAGAGCTGGGTGACGATCAGGCGCACGGCGGGATCCGTGCGCTGGTCGCCCCCTTCGGCGATGACCTGGCGGCAGGCGTTGTGCAGCGACAGCGCCACCCCGGAGGGGTTGCAGGCGCCGGGATCGACGATCATCAGGGCGTCGCGGTGCCGGTTGTGTCCCGCGGGCAGTTCGCCCGCTGACGCGGCGCTGCGCACGCCAGTGCTGCGCACGGCGGTCCTGCGCACGGCGGTCTCGCGGACAGCAATTTCCGGGCCGGCAGTTTCCGGGCCGGCAGTTTCCGCCACGCCGACCTGGTGGCCGTTGGAATCGGTGGCGGCGGCTTGTCCGGCGACGGGCAGACCGGCTTCGCGGGCGGCGGCTTCGAGCAGCGGACCGGACTCGACGATGCGCTGGGCGCTGCGCGCGGCTGCGGCGTAAATCCGAATCGGGTAACGGGCGGTGAAGTAGAGATCCCGCTCGATACCGAGGCCGAACGGGCCGCGGTAGCCCTGCAGATCCGACAGCAATACACCCCCCAGTTCGGGGAACCCCATGCTCAGATCCGCCAGGCAACGGAGGTAGTCGTTGTCGTCGGGATCCATCGCGTAAACGAGCCAGGTGGCCGCACCCGCGGGGTTGAAGAACTTGACCGCCGGGCGGTGGTCGCCCTCCGGGTCCTTTCCGTTGGCGATCAATTGCTCGCGCAGTTCGGGCGTCATCAATTGCATCGGTCGCTCCTTGTGGATGGGAAAGTAAATGGAAGAAACGGGTGCGGTACAGGCGCTCGCCGTGAGCCAGGCGTTCAGGCGCCTGCCGGCGGGCCGAGCTTCACGAACACGTTGTCGCCGCGCACGGCGATGTTCACGTGCCGGTCCTTCGGCATCAGCCAGTGGATCTCCTGCCAGACGGCGCGCTGGATGACCGCCCGGGTGGCCTCGTCGGCGGAGGCCACGTGTTGCACGGCCAGGCGAAGCGCCTCGATCTCGAAGGCTCGAAGCTGCGTGGCGTAGCTGTCGGCGTCACTGTCGTCGGAGGGGCAGAAGTACGCATGGCGCAGCAGTTCGGCGAGATCCTCCGCGTCGATGTCGCTGCCGGAGGCGATCACGGGCCAGGCGTACTCCACGTAGCCAAAGTCGCCGAGAAAGGCGACATCGGCCGGCACCGGGATGACGTCCCTCTCTCCATCGGGCCGGGTAATCTCCGCGCGCATGACAATGGCCTCCGCCCGATCCCCCTGCGGGGTGCAGCCCTCCTGCGGGGTGCAGCCCTCCTGCGGAGAGCAGTCCCCTTGCGGAGAGCCGCCCTCTGTCTGGGCGTCGGCCCCTTGCGGGGCGCAGCCCTCCTGCGCGAGGCGGCTGGCGTGCAGGTCGCGGTTCCGTTCGGCGTCGAGGAAGCGCCGATACAGATCCTGGGGGGAGAGTATCGCTCCGTCGATCTGGATCTCCGTGTAAACCTCCGTCAGGCGCGGCAGGGCGTCGTACCAGTCGTAGCCGTCCAGGCAACGGTCGGACTCGAACAGCCTCGCAGTCAGCCCGGCTCGACGCGCGGCGCGATAGAAGGGCTGGGTCTCGGGCGGATCGGCGTCGTACACGACCACCAAGGTTTCCGGGCCGACGGGGACGAGCGAGCCGGGGCGCGTCCAGTTGTCCACGTCGGCGATCGCGGGGACCCAATGCCTCAATTCCGCGGGAGGCACGGGCAGGTCGATCCCGGCGCGGGCCGCGCGTTGGTAATCCTTAAAGGCCACGCGCGGCGGCGGGTCCATCGGCGCCAGCGCCCGGTAGATTGCGAGCCGGGCTTCGCGGCGAAGTTCCTCGAGAAACGCATTCTCCACCGCCTGGTTGCGGGCGGGGAGGACGAGTTCGAGTTCCGGACAGTCCACCACCTCCGCGCTCACCGTCCAGACCTCGCCGTTCAGCGTCTGCACGTGCGGCAGGCGCGCGTTGACGGTGAGGCCGTGGAAATTGAGGTCGTGGTGCGTGTAGGGCACGACCCGGGACGTGCCGATGCCGAGCGTGAGTCCCTTCCACTGCTCGATGCGGAGCGCGTTGTCCAGGAAATCGCGCCGCCGGAGTGCGTCGCCGTCGAATGTCACCGGCAACGGCGCGAACAGGGCCGCGCGCCCGGCCGAGGCACGCAGCGCATCCAGTGTCTGCCCGACCGCGAACGTGACACGCGTGCCGTGGGGTGCCGGAGCCGTGTCGTCGGGCATCACCGCCGCCGCGGCCTTGCCCATGAAATGCTCGGGTTCGAGCTCGACCCGCCAGGACGGAAACTGCCTGGCGGAGGGCGACTTCGGCCGCGAGGCCAGCGTGCAGCCGTGCTTGGCCAGGGACAGCAGGCCCATGCCGGCTGGGTTCTCCGAGCGGGCGAGTTTCTCGTTCCATCCCGACTCGCCGAAGCTCAGCAGCACCGCCGGATCGGCGATGCCGCGGCCGTCGTCCCGGATCGTGACCTCGAAGCGATGGCCGCCGGGCGGACTGAGGTCCCGGGTCGAGATGTCGATGCGGGTGGCGCCGCCGCGCCGGGCGTTGGCGATCAGTTCAGCGAACGCGGTTGACACCGAGGCATCGAAGAACATGTGCATCCGGTCCAGGGCGCGGGGGTGAACGCGGGCGCGAATGGACGTGGCAGCAGGCGTGTGTGTGTCGTTCATCGAGTGGTTTCTCCGTCGTGGGACAGGCCAACGGACCCGCCGGCGCGGGGCCGGCGGGCGGTGTCGGTTGTGGGAAGGGTCGAGCGGCAGCGGTGCGTTACGGCGAGACGCGCAGGAACTCGGGCACCTCGTCGGCGGGAGTGTCGTGCGCGTCGGCGTCCTCGCCGTTCGCTGCGGCGCGGTCCGGTGCCTGGCCGGCGTCCTCGCCGTTGGCCGGCTCGGCAGCAGAGCCGTCGCCATTCTCCCGGCGCCCGTCAGGCTCGGCCTCGGCATCCGCTTGTGCGGACGACTGAGCCGCGTCGTCCGAGTCCGTCGAGGAGACCGCCTCTCCGGCGTCGAACGGCTGGAACCCGGGCGGCGTCCACTTGAGCGCCGCGGCGCGGGCCACCGCGGAGATGTGCGACGCCTGCTCCTCGTCGGCGCCGAACGCACGGGCCATGGACGAGACCAGGACCGCCTTCTTGGACTTGGCGCGCGCGGAAGCCCAATCGGGGCCGAGAGTCTTCGCGGCAACTTCCAGCAGCTTCGCCTTGGTCAGGCGGTTCCAGAAGATGTCCGCGTCCGGCCGGTACTGGCTTGGGAAGTCGATGTCCAGCCGCGCCGCGGTGGCTTCAAGCTCGGGCCGGGCCGAGGGCTCGAACGCGAGCTGGCCCTGCACCGTGCGCGCCACGCAAGCGGCGAACAGCGCCTGCTTCATCTCTGCCGGCAGGTCTCGCAGCATCCGGAACGCGTCGCCGTCGTCCTCGATCTGCAGCCAGTCCAGGGGCAGCGCGGCGCGGTTGATCCGCAGCATGCCTTCCCCTTGGGAGGCTTCGGCGAAGTTCTTGTCGTCGCGCCGCAGCGGCGGCCGGTCGGCGGTCTCGGAGAACTTGATGTCCAGCGCGTGCGGCCGGTACCCGGTCCGAAAGAGGGCGCGGGCCATCTGGAACACGCACAGGTCGAACGCGGCCTCGAAGTCCTCCGCCAGGTGCGCCTTGATCAGCGACGTGCGTATGGCGCGCAGGTCGTCGCCCAGGCCGATGCCGATGCCGACGCGCTTGCGGGCCTCGGCGGCGGGGTCCGGGATGGGATCGGGACGGGAAATCGCCGGCGGACGAATGTGCCCATCAAACCCGCCGGGGTCGTGGGCGTCGGTGCCGGCGCCGTTGGCGGAGGCCGACTTGCCGTCCGAAGGATCGCCGTCCGCGGGATTGCCGTTTGCAGGACTGCCGTCCGCAGGATCCGTGTCGGAAGGGACGTCTTCGGGGCGGACGAGACCCTGGATGACGCGCATGGTCCCGTCGTCGCCGACCGTGACGATGGCGCCGGCCATCGCCATGTCCTTGCGGCGGAACACGGCGCGGGCTTCCACCGCGGCGTGGATATCGTCCAGTCGCGCGTCGGCGCGGTCGAGCTCCGCTTCGGTCTCTTCCGTCCAGTCGTCTCCTTCCAGCTCGTTGAGCGCCTCGCGCCGTGCGTTCAGTTGCTCGATCTCCTTGCTCTCGGCCTCGGTGCGCTCGCCGGGTTTCGGGCGGATCTGCGCGAAGCGCGCGGTGTCGCTCCACTCCACTTCCAGGCGGGGCTCGGCCCAGGACCACTTGGTGCGCAGTTCCTCGGCGGCGGCCTCCAGGCGCTCCAGCGCGAGCTTGCGCAGCAATGCCGGATCGTCGAACCAGATACCCCGGTCGTCCTCCTCGGCGAAGAGGTCGCGGGTGAGCGCTCCGCCGGCCGCCTCGTAGGCGTCGGCGCCGATGAACCGGGCGATGGCCGCGGTGGCGGGAATCCGGCCTTCGGTCAGGAGCCTGCGGATCTGCCAGATGCTGGGCCCGTAGTGCTGGGCCTTCAGTTCCTCCCAGACGGCCAGTTGCAGCTTGGCGTCGGCGGTGGCGCAAAACGCCTGCAACGCCTGAAGTCCCAGTTCCCCCGCCCGGTAGGCTTCGAGCAGTTCCGGGGCCGCATTGCCCAGCCTCAGGCGCTGTTCCACCGTGCGCTCGGACACGCCGAACCGGGCGGCGATCTCCGCGACGGTGCCCCCGTCCCGGGCGATTTGGGCGAACGCTTCCACCTGGTCGGCCGGGTGCATGGCGGCGCGCACGGTGTTCTCGACCAGGGACAGTTCAGCGGCGTTGTCGCCGTTGGCGACCACGTGGCAGGGCACGGGGTGGTCGGTCGGGATGGCGCCGTCGTCGGCGAGAACCTGGAGGGCCGCCAGGCGCCGGGCGCCGGCGACGACTTCGTGGCGTTCGCCGGCTTCGTCGTTGCCCCGGGCGGGCTGCACGAGAAGGTTCTCGAGCAAGTCGTGGGCGGCGATGGACGCCTTGAGCTGCTCGAAGGCCGCGCCTTCGGCCGGCGTCTTCCTCACGTTTTGCGGCGAGGGAATGAGCGAATGAAGGGGGAGGCACCGGATGGTGCGGTCGGAATCGGACATGGAGACCTCCTGAAACGGCCCCGGCGCGGGGCACCGAAGGAAAGGAAAATGGGGCGCGAACCGGAGGCTCTCGGACCTCTCCGGCTCGCCCCGAATCCAGCCCTCCTTCCCGCTTTCCGAAGCCATTCGAGAAGGCGTCGAGCGCGGCAGGCGTGCGCGTTCGGATCAAATCCAGCCTCTCTCGGCGAGGCTGACGAATGCGCCGTCGGTGACGACGAGGTGATCGACCAGGCGGATGTCGACGAGGGCCAGCGCGCGGCCGAGCTTCAGCGTGATGCCGCGGTCGGCCTCGCTCGGTTCGGCGACGCCGGACGGATGGTTGTGGTAGAGAATCACCGCCGCGGCGTTGTTTTCCAAGGCCTTCTGCACGACGACCCGGGGGTAGATGGCCGCGCCGTCGATGGTGCCGTTGAAGAGTTCGGTCATCCGGATCAGGCGATGTCGCGTGTCGAGGTAGATCACGCCGAAAACCTCGTTGCGCCGCCCGGAGAGCTTCAGGCGCAGGAATTGCTGGACGTCCTCCGGCGCGTTCAGGCAGCGGCCGCGGCGGAAGCGCCCGGACAGGACCTTCAGGGCGAGGGCGACGACGGAGGATTTTTCGGCGCTCGTCAGCAAGGAGGGGTTCAGCGATTGAAATCGGTCTTCGCGGGAGGCGGCATTCGGGGCGGACATGAGCGACGGGCTCCTCTTGGCGGCGGGAACGGGATGGAAGCAAGCGGATCGGCCGGGAACCCAGCCGCGGATAAACGCACGCCGGCCCCCGGAATCCGTCCCGTCCCGGCCGCCCTCCACTCCGTGCGGCGCCGGATGACGGCGCCGGCGTACGGATCAGATAAATCCGCGCTCGGCGAGGCTGACGAATGAGCCGTCGTTAACGACGATGTGGTCGAGGAGCCGCACGTCGATGAGTTCCAGCGCGCGTCCGAGCTTCTCGGCGATGTGACGGTCGGTCTGGCTCGGCTCGGCGACGCCGGACGGGTGGTTGCGGTAGAGAATCGCGGCCGCGGCGTTGTTGTTCAGGGCTTCCCGGACGACGGTCCGGGGGCGAACGGACGGCGCGTTGACGGCGCCTCGGAAGAGTTCGACGACGCGGACCAAGCGGTGACGGGTGTCGAGTAGCACAATCCCGAAGACCTCGTCGCGGCGGCCGCCGAGTTTCACGCGCAGGAACCGCTGGATGTCCTCCGGCGTGGCGAAGGCGCGGCGTGGACGGTGGCGGCTCGTCAGCACCTTCAGGGCGAGGGCGATGACGGAGGATTTTTCACGCTTGGACAGGCAGGCCGGCGTGAGCGGGGCGAAGCGGTTCTCGTGGGCAGGGGCGGCGGGTGTTGGTGCGGCGGGTACGGCCACGGCATTGGATTCGGGCATGATCGACAGGCTCCTCAGCAGGCGATGGGAAGTTGGAAGCGAAACGAAGTGCTGCGTTCCGGACAACGGCCGGCGCGGTATTCCCGCCGCCGGCCCCGGGAATCCGCCCGGCGGACGGCCGCCTCCGCCCTGGGATTCGCGAGGCGCGGCAAGGGCAGCCGTGGCGGGAACGGTCAGCCGAACCGAATGCCGGCCTCGGTGAAGGAGAAGCCGTTGGCGGCGATGGCTTCGTCGACGGCGTCGTCGGATGTCAGGTAGTCGTATTCGCTCCGGAGATGCCGGAAGAGCCAGCGCGCGAGGTTGCGCATCGCCTCGGCAACGGTGTCCTCGGCGCCGTCGGTCATGGGCTGCCCCGTGGGGCTGTCGCGTTCGACCTCGATCGACATGCCGTGCGCGTGGTAGCAGCGGCCGGCCTGGCGGACGATGGCGCCGAGCTGGTGGAAGTTGCGCCGTTGCGCGTGTTGAAGCTCGTCGGCGATGCCGTGCAGCGTCTCGTCCTTCGGGGCGTAGCTTCGGATCGCGCGGGCCGCGCCGGCAGCGTGGCGGTAGGTGCCGTCGAACGACGCGCCATCCGCTTGAGTATGGAAACCCTGAAACCAGAGGTTGGGCGCCTCGCGCGTGCCGCCGCCCATGAGCCGGATCGTTCGGGTGCGCAACGTCACGCCCAGCAGGCCGCAGACGGTCTGGAAGTCCTCGAAGACGGCGTCGTACCAGTCCCAGTCGAGGCAGGTGTCCCGATACCAGGCGCGGGCGCGTTCCCGGGCGGATTGGGACAGTTCGGGCAGTTCGTAGACGACGGTTTGTACGATACGGGGCATGGACCTTACCTCCAGTGGCATAACGGGCGCCGGAGACAGCTTGGGCGGCGCCGCGGTCGTGGATGAGGAAAACGGGGGCGGATACCAGGGCTCGCTAGCGCGCCCGCGTCCCGGACCGAACTCGCTGGGGAAAAGGCGCCACGCGACTCCGGGTGTCGCGGGACCGGGACGTGGCGCCGGGGCAAGCGGCAGCGCGTCGGGCGGAGTCGCTGAGGCGGTGACGCCGACCGCGACTCCAAGGAATCCAACCCGGTACGCAAGCGGGCGACTCGTGCCATGAGGGACCGACTGCGAATTTGCGAAGTTTGCGGCTTTATGCTTCGGGCGATGTGTTGCCGCCATGACATGGCCGAAAGCCACAAACACTGCGTCATCGGGGGGCGCCGTGATTTAAAATCAGTCCCTATTGGGCGCAGGATTGAGGTTCCGACGATAGGTAAGCCAGTGAATGATTCCTCGCTGAAGGTATTCATCTGCGACCCGCAGCCGGCCAGCGTTTTCGGCATCGAGCATGCCCTCGCGGACGTGGGTATAACCGTTGTCGGCACCGCCGGCGATCCTTCGTCGTGCCTCGCCCAAGCGGACACGGAAGGACCGTTGGTTTACATCGTTGACCAGTTTCTTGCTGATGCTTTCGATGCCCGGATTGTCAGGGGACTCTTGGAAACCGACCGCACTCGGCGAGTGGTAGCGTACAGCGGGCATGATGATGTCTTCATGGTAGCCAGTGCCTACCAGGCCGGGGCGTCGGCGTTTGTCAGCAAACGCGCTCCCCTGCGGGCGCTTCTCGACGTCATTCAGGCGGTGCATCGGCACTCCAGTGCCAGGGAACGCCATTTTCCCGGTCAGGTTGCAGAAGTGCTGTCAAACTACTTCATTGACGTCGCACGCGCCGGCGCGTCACCCCGGAACGGGCTCTCGGCGCGTCAGTTCGAGATATACCTGTTAATCGCGAAGGGCGTGTCCACGCGAGAAATTGCCGACGAACTCAAGATTGCTCGCCGCAGCGTGGACAACCAAACCCGCGGAGGCCGACACGATGTTGACCACCTGGATTCGCCGGTCCGACGACACCGACAGGCGCCACCGGCCGATGCCGGCTCCGAGCTGGCCCGTGACGGAGGCCGCTTCGGGCCCGTCGGCCTGGTCTGTCTGGTGGGTCGGGTCGGCCTGGTCGGTCTGGCCCATGGCGGCGGCGTCGCCGGCCTCCAGTTGCTGTGCCGTCAGCGTCCGCGCGCCGCCGCCCGGCAGCGTGAGCCGGACGGTGCCGCCGGTGGCCTGCGCGCCGGTATCGTCACGGCCTTCGATGGTGACGGCGGCAGGCTGACCCCCGGGATTGATCAGCCGCAACCGGCTTTCCTGCGTGACGTCGGAGGCGGCATTGAAGATCGGCACCTCGTAGCGGTAGCCGCCCCCTCCCCCGGCAGCGACGCCGGCGCGCACCGTATCGTGCATCGCGCTCAGCGACCCGTTCGCCGCGCGAACGTATGCCGACGGCACGATGGCAAGGTCCGTCTCGATCTCCAGCCGCACATCGCCCGGCAGGGTCCCGAGCCCCGGGGACAGCCCTTTCATGGCGTTGCCGGAGGCAAGTTCCGAAGCATCGAATTCCACCGCCGTCCCGGCATTCAGCGTGAACGTGGCCGGCCCGAAGCGCGTACCGGCGTCGTCGATGGCGTGGATCTCGACCGATCCGGATTCCCCGCTGCCGTTGACGATCCGCAGCACGCCCTGTGAGGTGCCGGGCATCGTGGAGGTCACAAGCAGCGGCAGCCTGTAGTGCTCGGCCAGCGCGGCCGAACACGAACACGCAAGAACCGCGAGTGCGAAGTAGCGATGGGCAAAGCGGTGCATGCGTGTCACGAATGCCATCACTTCCTCCAGGCCTCCTCCCAGAAGCCGGATTGCGCGGGAGTGACCCGGTAACGCGCAAATGTTTCTTGCGTGTATTCGCACCTTATCCATTACGAAGAAGAATCAACAGTCAAAATAGCATCCAGAATCTCCCGGAGCGCAGCAGGTGCCACTATCGGCACGGAGAAGTCAGGCGCAAGAACGAGGAGATCATTGTCGCCCGTCACAAGACAGTCGGTCTTTCCGGCGACAGCCAACTCCAGAAACGGCCGGTCCTGCGGATCGCGATATACCGGGACTTCGATTCCGGTAGGTACCGCGACCGTTTCGCAAAACGGCAGGAAATCAGCGAGCAAGTCCTCCCGCTCACTGGCCGTCAAGCGGAACTTCGGATAGGCGAGCACCCGGATCAATTCCATGGTCGTTTCGCGACTCGCCAGGGGACGGATCGTCTTCGCTTGCCACGCGCGCCGCAACCACGCGAGTGCGCTGGAGGAAAACAGAAGCGCTGAAAGCACGACGTTGGTGGCGAGCACCAGACGCGGCGGATTCATTGGGCGGATTGTCTGTCACGACGCGCCCATGACGTAGCCTCCGCCGCATCTTGCTCCGTGATTCCCAGGTCGGCCAACTTGGCCCGCACGGCATCGGCACGATTGATGCGGACAGGGGTCAATACGATTCGACCGCTTTCGCTGGTGACATCGAAATAGGTCGTTTCTTCGCACGTCGCCAGTACGGACTTCGGCAACGTCAACTGATTTTTTGCGGTCAACTTTGCAAGCATGGCTTTCCCTGATACAAGGATATAAGAAAGTAAGGAAAGATTACCCGGTCGACCAGACGAGTGCAAGCAGAACGCTTATGGCGACCCCAGCCGCGCCGCAGGTGTCCGCTTTTGCAATCCCTCAACCGCTTATATACGGTTGATTCGACCCCTGCCTACGCCCGAGAGTCATGTCCGGGACCCTGAAAAAGACCAGCCTCGCCGTCTCCGCAGCGCTGGCAGGCGCCTCCGCCCACATCGCCCATGCCCAGATCGAAGAGATCATCGTCACCGCCACCAAGCGGGCCGAAAGCGCCCAGGACGTGCCGATTTCCGTGCAGGCGGTGGCCGGCGACGATCTCAGGGAACTGCGGGTGGAGACCTTCGACCGGTACGTCGAGTACCTGCCCAACGTGGTG
>JAJDTI010000109.1 GCA_022827245.1 Pseudomonadales bacterium
GCCGCCGGGTTCCTCCGGAGGGGTGGTGAACAGTGCGAGCGCACGTTCCGGGGTGAGCGCCTCACCGGCTCCGAGCGCCTTGCCGGAGGGTGTCTCGCGTGTCACCGCGGCGCGTATCGCAAGCCAGGGATCCGCATCTCCGAACGGCGTGTCCGTGCCCCCGCCGAGCGGAATGCCGGCGTCGAGGAACCCCTGGCCCCGGTACAGGTGGGCATGGTCGCTCGCGGGTACCTCCGCAAGGTACCGGTCGCCGCGTTCCGCGACGAAGTTGGGCTGGGTCACGACGGTCACGCCGGCGCGCGCCAGCAGCTCCATGGCCGCCGCGTCCGCGACGGAGGCGTGTTCGATGCGGTCTTCGGGGACGGTGCCCGCTTCCAGCAGGGTCGACAGCGCGAACACCAGTTCGGTGCGCGTGACGCAGTGCACCGCGACCGGCCGCCCGGCGGCATGGGCGCCGGCCATCCGCGTCCGCAACGCGTCGATCCCTGGGAGGTCGAAGTCGTCGAGCATGATCTTGAGCGCGCCCTCCGACAGGGACTCGTCCCCCATGGCGACCACGTGCTGCAGCGGCGCGGCGGCGACGAGGTCGCGTACCGCGGCGGGATCGTTGTGCGGGGTCGCGTCGGTAAAGCCCGTCACGCCGCAAGACGCCAGGAGCCGCGTCGTGGCGGCCACGTCGACATCGCCGTCCACGCGCGTCCCGAGCCACCGGTCGCGCCGGAACAGGCGGCCGTTCGACTCCGGGCCGAGCCCGAGCGCCCGCGCCGCCGCCGTGTTCACGAACCACATCTTTCCGGACCGATGCTGAATGCGTAACGGCCGGTCGGCGACCATTCCGTCGAGCCGTGCGCGGTCCAGGCGCCCGGCCACGGACTCGTGGTAGCCCACGCCCCGAATCCAGCCGGTGCCGGGGGCGTCCCGCAATGCCGCTTCCAGGGCCGCGGTGTCGGGCACCTCTGGCGGACCGCAGCGTACGGACCTCTGCGCCGCCGCCAGGGCGAAGAAATGCAGGTGATGGTCGTGCAGGCCGGGGAGCAGGGCGCCGCCGTCCGCGTCCACGACGCGCTCCCCCTCCGCCGCGACGATCCGGCCGATCTCGACGATCCTGCCGCGCCGACAGCGGACGTCCATGCCGGAGACGCCCTCCACTTCGGAGTTGCGGATCAGGAGCATGGCTACCGCGAGCAGTTCGAATGACCCCGATTCTAGTGTGCTGTAGAAGTTTCGCGTCAGCTCGCGTCAGCGAAACTTCCCACGCGAGCGCCACGTCGCGCGTAGACTGCGTGCTTTCCGAGCGTTCCCGGAGACATGGCTTGTCGGCATCCCGCACGCCACGGCGGCGTTGGCGCATGACGCTCTGGCTGGTTCTCGCGCCGTTCGTGCTCCCCGCAGTGGTCGCGATCGTCTGGCGCCTCTTCTTCGACCAGCCCCACTGGAGTGCGTCGAGCCACGAGGCCACCGGCCAGGCTCCCGCGCCGGAGGAGGTGCGGGAAGCGGTGATACAGGTGTATGGGGCACGCACGTGGGGGCTTCGCGGAGCCGTAGCCGTGCACACCTGGGTCGCGACCAAGCGATCGAACGCGGAGGCGTACACCCGTCACGAGGTCATCGGCTGGCGACTCAGGCGGGGAGGCTCGGCCCTGGTGCAGGCCGAAGGACGCGCGGACGCGATGTGGTTCTCGAATCCTCCCGATCTCCTGGTCGACCTGCGGGGCGAGGGCGTGGACGCCGTGATCGACCGGGTGGAGGCGGCGGTCCGGGACTATCCCTATGCCAGGGAGTACAGAACCTGGCCGGGGCCGAACAGCAACACGTTCACTGCCTTCGTGGGTCGGCGGGTGCCCGAACTGCACCTGGAGCTGCCGACGACAGCCATCGGCAAGGACTACCTCGCCGACGGCGCCGTGACGGACCGCGCTCCGAGCGGGACCGGGTACCAGGTCTCGCTGTTCGGGGTCGCCGGCGTCACCGCCGCACTCCGGGAGGGGCTGGAACTGCAGCTCTTCGGCCTGAGCCTCGGCCTGCGCGTGGCCCCTTTCGCGATCAAGCTGCCCGGTTTCGGGGCCTTGCCCCGGAGGGAGGTCTTGCCGCACCGTCTCGAAGGGTGACGGCGAGGCCCGTGCATAATCTCCCGGACTGCATCCGCGTCGGGGCACCCGCTTGAACGCGCCTGTCAGCCTGGAAGCGCTCTACGCCCGCCTCGCGTCGCCCGCGAGCGCCGAGGACCTCTCCCCGCTTGCCGGCACGCCGTTTGTGCTCGTGGAGGGTGGGGAGTCGCCGCCGGCTCCGCCGGCCTGCGTCCCGAGCTGCCCGGTGGTCGCCGTCGGTCCGACGGACGCCGACGTGGTCGACGTGCAGGTGGACTCGCTGGTCGAGGCCGAGCCTGTGATCGGCGCAATAGAGCGCAACCCCATCGCCTCGATGACCCTCGTTCGCCTGTTGCGGCACAACGCCCGCACGGACGTACCGGACCGGTTGTTCGCCGAGTCCCTGACCTACTCCACCCTGCAGCACGGCGCCGAGTTCCGGGCCTGGCTCGCGGGACCGAAACGCCGGCCGCGGGCGCCGGACCCCGACCTGCCGCTGGTACTCGTCGACCGAGACGACTCGGAGTTGCGGCTCACCCTCAACCGGCCCCACAAGCGCAACGCGTACTCTGCGGAACTCCGCGACGCCCTCTGCGAAGCGCTGCAACTCGTCGCCGACGACCCCGAGGTGGACCGCGCCGTGCTGTGCGGCGCAGGGGCCTGCTTCAGCGCCGGCGGCGATCTCGACGAGTTCGGTGAAGCGACCGACGCCGGCCGGGCCCACGCCTCGCGCATGACCCGGAGCGCGGCCCTCCTCATGCACGCCCTGCGCGATCGCATCGAAGCCCGCCTGCACGGGGCCTGCATCGGCGCGGGTATCGAACTCCCGGCCTTCGCCGGTCGGGTGAGGGCGCGCCCGGACGCGTTCTTCGTCCTGCCCGAGGTCTCCATGGGACTGGTGCCCGGCGCCGGCGGCACGGCCAGCATCCTGCCCCGGATCGGGCGGCGACGGCTTGCATACATGGCCCTGACCGGCGCGCGCATCGACGCGGCGACGGCACTGTCCTGGGGACTCGTGGACGAGGTCGTCGAGTGGTGAGGGACGTCTGCGCGCTGAACGGAGTGGGCGCGAGCCGTATCATCATGGGCGGACGGCTACGGTAACACTCCCTTGGATCGGGTCCTCGAACTGGGCGGCTACGCCGCCGGATATTGCGGGCGTCTGTTCGTACAGGCGGGATGCGACGTCGTGCGCGTCGAGACCGGCGAGAGGCCGCCGGCGTGGGTGAGCGACGAGGCGATGGACCTCTACCTGCACGCCGGCAAGCGCCGCATCCGGACGGACGATCCGAGGCTGATCGCCGAACTCGCTTCGCGAGCCGACGTGGTGGTGGCGGAAGGCCACACGGCGGACGCCGTGGAGGCCCTCGGATTCGATGCGTGGGATGCTCCCGTGAGAGCCGCCATCACTCCCTTCGGCCGTACCGGACCCAAGCGCAACTGGCAGGCGTCCACGAACGTCCTTCTCGCCATGGGCGGCTACACCTACATCATGGGCGACCCCGATCGCGCGCCCCTGACGCTGCCCGGACACTACCCCGAGTTCCAGAGCGGCGCGTTCGCCTATGCCGCGGCGAACGCCTGTCGTCTCGCCGGGGAATCCGAGGTCATCGACATCGGCATGCTCGAGGTCGTCATGGCCCTCAGCCAGTTCACCACGGTCATGTGGCACTGTGATGGGGCGATCCGCGAACGGCACGGCAGCGACTTCTACCACGTCGTCCCCACGAACCTGTTCCGATGCGCGGACGGCTGGGCGCACATCAACATCGTCCCGGGCTTCTGGGACCCGTTCGCGGCCTTCCTCGACCTGCCCGAACTCGTCCTCGACGAACGCTTCGGGACCAACGAACTGCGGCGGCAGAACCGGCATGCCCTCCACGCCATCATCGACGCGGCGGTAGCGCCGATGACCCGCGCGGAGATCCGCCGCCGCGCGGAGGACTGCCGCATTCCCGTCGGCGTCGTCCAGAGTCTCGACGACGTGCTGGCGGATCCCCACCTCGCCGTGCGCGGCTTCTGGCAGAGCGTCCACGGCGGCGAGTCCGCCCCCGTACGGTCCCCGCGCCGTGCCTGGCGCATCGATGGCCAGACGCCGCCGGACCGCGACCTGGCGCTGCTCGAGACGCCCGCCGCGGAGGCTCGCGATGGCTGACGGACCCCTGCGCGGCGTGCGCATTCTCGACCTGACCCACGTCTGGGCCGGACCGCTCGGTACGCGAATCCTCGCGGACCTCGGCGCTGACGTCATCAAGATCGAAGCGCCGACCAGCCGCGGGCCCCGGGAGGGCGCCCGCTTCAACTTCAGCGGATGGATCGGCGGCGAGCCGGGCGACGAACCCTGGAACCGGGTCGCCGTGTTCGTGAAGCTGCAGCGCAACAAGCGCAGCGTCGCCATCGACCTGAAGACCGACGCCGGCCGGGAGACGTTCCTCGGGCTCGTCGCGGTCGCCGATGTCGTCATCGAGAACTTCAGCGCCGAGGCGATGCCGGCCCTGGGGCTCGGCTACGACGCCCTCTCACGGGCCAACCCCTCGATCATCTACATGGCCATGCCCGGTTACGGCAAGGACGGCCCCTACCGGGACTGGGTGGCGTTCGGCCCTACCGTCGAGGCGATGTCGGGACTCAGCCACGTCCTGGGCTATGGACCGGAGGAGCCGCGCAACACCGCCATGGCCCTGATGGATCCCATCGCCGCCGTGAACGCCGCCGGCGCCATCGTCACGGCGTTGCGTGAACGCGAAGCGACCGGACGGGGCAGCTTCCTCGAGATGTCCCTGCACGAATCCGGCGTGGTCTTCTGCGGACCGTGGCTCGTCGAGCACCAACTCGGCAGGAACGTCGAGCGCATCGGCAACCGACATCCGGCCATGGCGCCGCACGGCGTCTACCCGTCGCGGGGGGAAGACGCGTGGGTGGCCATCGCGTGCCGGGACGATCGCGACTGGCGCGGGCTGTGCTCGCTGATCGGAGCCGGACTCGACCCGTCCGCGAGCCTCGCCGAGCGGCGCATGGGATGCGACGCCATCGACGCGAAGATCTCCGCGTGGACCGCCGCTCGCACCAGGGAAGAAGGGGCTGTCGCGTTACAGGCCGCCGGCGTACCGGCCGGGCCGGTGAACGTCACCCCCGACATGACCGCAGACCCCCAGGTCCGCGAACGCGGTTTCTTCGTGCCGCTGGAGCCGGGACCGACGCCCGTTCCCGGCAACCCCATCAAGATGGCCGGCATCGGCAGCGGCGACTGGACCCCGTGTCCCCGCCTCGGCGCCGACAACGCCGCGATCCTGCGCGACTGGCTGGACTACGACGACGAACGCATCGCGGAGATGGAGCGGGAAGGGGTGCTCGCGGACAAGCCGCCGCCGTAGGGGAGGGGCTTGTCCCCTCCCGGTTCGAATCACCCAAGCACGCCACGCCCGGGCGACCACGAGGGTCGCCCCTACGATCCCCTCCTGAATTCACGCGACGCCGCGACCGGCTTCGACGCGGGGATGCGGGGGCTCGTCAGCCGTCCGCCAGCCGTCCCTTGACGATCCGCCGCAGCAGCTTGCCCGTCTCCGTGTAGGGCAGCTCGTTCCAGAACTCGAGCCGCTCCGGAACGCGCGAGGAGCGCATGTGGTCCTTGACCCACGCCTGCAGGGCCTCGACTTCCGTCTCGGCGCCCGGTTCGAGCACGACCGCGCCCACCACGGCTTCGCCCCACTCCTTGTCGGGCACGCCCACGATGGCGGCGTCGAACACCGCTTCGTGCTCGATGAGCACGTCCTCGATCTCGCCGGGAGACATGTTCTCGCCGCCGCGCACGATGATGTCGTCGGCGCGGCCCTCGAGGAACAGGAAGCCGCCCTCGTCGAGATAGCCCGCGTCGCGCGTGGGGAACCAGCCGTTCTCGTCGACGAGGCTGCCGCGGCCCTCGTATTCGCCGGAGACCTGCTCGCCCCGCACGTAGACCTCGCCGTGTTCCTCGGCGCCGAGCACGTTGCCGTCGTCGTCGCGGATCTCGATCTCGATGCCCGGCAGCGGGACGCCCACGGACACCAGCCGGTGTTTCACGACCGGGTCGTCACTCGCGGCCGCGGCGCGGTGCTCGTCGGGACCCAGTACGGTGACGGTCGAACTGGTCTCCGTCAGCCCGTACGCGTTCGTGAAGTCGGTGTCCGGGAAGAGTTCCATCGCCCGCTCGATCACGGGCAGCGGCATCTTTCCGCCGCCGAACGAGAGGGACTCGAGGTGTGGCACGTTGGCGCTCGACTCCCCTTCCAGCACGTCCACGATGCGATGCAGCATCGTCGGGACGACAAAAGCCGTGGTCACCTTCTCGGCGCGGACGAGATCGATCCAGGTCTCGGGCGTGAAGTTCGCGAGCTGGACGACCCGCCGTCCGGAGTAGACCGAGCTCAGCACCGCGGCGATGCCGGCCACGTGGTAGGGCGGCACGCACACCAGGGAGGTTTCGGCCTCGTCGGCGCCCATGAACTCGACGGAACCGAGGATGTAGGAGACGAGATGCTTGTGACGCAGCACGGCCGCCTTCGGCGTGCCGGTGGTGCCGCTGGTAAAGAGAAGCGCCGCCGTCTCCTCGGCGTCCATCGACCAGGCAGGTTCCGGCGCGTCGCCGGCCCGGGCGGGCCCCAGGAACGCGTCGCGCCCATGGACCTCGACCCCGTCGTTCCCCGTCCACCGCCCGATGCGGTCCGGGTCGCCGACGAGGTAGGCGGGCTTCACCCGGTCGATCAGCGCGTCGATCTCGGGGTCCGTCAGCCGGTAGTTGATCGGCACGTATGGTACGCCCGCCCACCCGCAGGCGAAGAGCGCGACGGGAATGGACAGGTTCGTGACGTCCAGCATCACGAAACGTTCGGCGTCCGACGCGGCGAGGGTCTGCGCCGCCACACCCGCGGCGTCGTAGAGTTCCTGGTAGGTGATCGATGCGCCGGCCTGCGCATCGACGAATGCCACGCGGTCCCCGAACCCCGACGCTGCCATCTCCAGCAGCATCATGACGTTCATGCGGGGGGTTCCTTCAGTCTGTCTTCGGGAGCTTCTTGGCGTCCTTCAGCTTCAGCGCGACGCCGCCGAGCGCGAGCGAGCCGTCTCCGGGCTTCACGCAGAGGACTTCGAGGTTGCCCTCCTCGTTCGTGTAGCGTTTGCCCAGCGTCGTGCCCTCGGCGAAATCCGCCGCGACATTGCCGCCGTTGCCGGCGCCGTCCGCGCTCATCGGCGCGCCGCCGCAGGTGAGATCCACCTCGCCGCCCGGCGCGGCGATCACCATGATTTCCGTGTTGCAGACCGTGCTCTTGAGCCGCTTACCGGCTGCCAGACCCGCCATCGATTCCTCCCCCCTTTGTTCGAGAACGTGAGAAACGGGTCGCGGATTCTACAAAATCGGGGCTGCCCGGGTAGGGCCGCCCGGGTAGGGCTGCCCGGGCAGGGTCGCCCGGACAGCCGAACGGGCCCTCCCGGATCAGGGTTCGCCCAGCAGGGCCGCGTACATCTCCGCCTTGACGGCCTCGCAGCGGTCCTTGACGGCCTGGACGTCCTCCGCCGTGAAGCCAAGCTCGGTCATGATGTCTTCGGTATCCGCCGCCAACACGGGCGGCACGCGCGGACGTTCGGTCGGCGTCGCGCTGTAGTGCATCAGCGTGCCGACCGTCGGCGCCACGCCCGTCGCCGGCAGGTCGAGGTCCACCACGTACTCGTTCGCGAGGTTCTGCGGGTCCGTCAGCACGTCGCCGTGGCCCCGCACCCGCTCCCAGATGATCTCCGGCTGACCGGCCACCCACGCCTCGAACTCGGCGAAGGTCTTCGAGGCGAACGCCTCGCGGAGGTGTTGCCGGATCTCCGGCACGCCGTCGTCGGTGCCCGCCATGCCGACGCGCTTTCCGGCGGTGTCCCACTCTTCCATGAGGATCACTTCAGGCTTGTCGAAAAAGATCCAGAAGTCGGACCACGCCTCGTCCGTCATGGCGACGACGAGCAGCACCGGAATGCCGTCCTTGCACAGGTAGACCCCATAGGGGCCCTTGATGTTCGGGTGGTGCGAGCCCTCGCGCGACAGCGGCACGCCCGTGATGGCGGAGTGCTGCAGTTCCCACATCTGCAGCCACAGTTGCGCGCCGAGGGACGACGTCTGCACGATCTGGCCCCGGCCGGTGAGAGACCGGTTCACGAGCCCCGTGACGCAGCCGAGGGCGAGCTGCATGGCGCCCGCATGGTCGGCGATCGCGGAGCCCGGAGGCGTGGGCGCCGCTCCCGGCTGCCCGCTCATGCTCACGATCCCGCCGCGCGCCTGCGCGGCGCCGTCGAGCATCGCCTTGTCCGCCTCGTCGCCGCGGGGACCGAAACCGTTGACGTGGCCCACCACGAGCCTCGGATACCGCGCGGTGAGGTCCGTGAGCCGAAGGCCCATGCGTTCCAGCGCTTCCTCGCGCACGTTGGTGAGGAACACGTCCGCGCCCTCGAGGAGCTTCCCCATCACGGACTGCCCGAGTTCCGTATGCAGGTCGAGCGCGACGGAGCGCTTGGTCTTGTTCATGGCGAGGAACTGGGAGCAGAGCGCGTCTTCCGGCAGGGCCTGGTAGTTGACGCCCCGGTGATAGCGGCTCGCGTCTCCGAACGGCGGTTCGACCTTGATCACTTCGGCGCCCATGTTCGCGAAATAGAGGCCCGCCGCCGGCCCCTGAATGGCGATGCCGAGTTCGACGACGCGCAGTCCTTCGAGTGGTCCGGACATGCTCAACCTCCAAAGCCAACAATCGCGGATGAGTGTATGACAGTGGTCGTGCCCGTTGCGCGTGATCCCGGAGAAACGCGAGGCGTGCATCGGCGTTGGGGCTCTTGGACAACCCCCGCACTCCCATACCATAATGCTTGGTCACTCCCATCGTTAGGGGGAAGGTGGCAATGGCAGTGGACTTCGCGCAACTCGTGGCCGACGACTACACCTGGGTCAGCCGCCAGGCGTTCCGGGACCCCGAGATCCACGCGGCGGAGCAGGAGCGCATCTTCAAGCGCTGCTGGATGTTCCTCGGCCACGAGAGCCAGGTCCGCGAGCCGGGCGACTTCTTCACCACCTACATGGGCGAGGAGGCCGTCATCGTCACGCGCGGCCTGGACGGCGCGCTGCACGCCCTGGTCAACAGTTGCCGGCACCGGGGCATGCGCGTGTGCCGGGCGGACCGCGGCAACACCAAGCGTTTCTCCTGCCCCTACCACTCCTGGACCTACAACGCGAACGGCGAACTCATCGGCGTGCCCCGGCGCAAGGAGGGGTACTACAACGAGATCGACCTGTCGCAGAACGGGCTCATCCAGGCCGCGCAGGTGGACTCCTACCGGGGCCTCATCTTCGCCACCTTCGCCGCGGACGCGCCGAGCCTCCGGGACTACCTCGGCGACATGGCCTGGTACATGGACCTCGTGCTCGAACGCGAGGGCGGGACGGAGCTCATCCCCGGCATCCACAAGTGGATCGTGCGGGCGAACTGGAAGCTCGCCTGCGACAACAACGCCGGCGACTGGTATCACGTGGCGTTCGCGCACGGCTCCTCCGCGAAGCTCAATCAGAACCCGAACCAGTTCGACGAGGACGACAACCGGCTGCAGATCTCCGCCGAGACCGGGCACACGCTGTGCGCGTACCAGTACAAGCCGGGCAAGCGGTGGATGGGCGCCCAGCACCAGCCGCAGATCCTGACCGAGTATTTCCAGGAGACCGAGGCCCGGACGGCGAAGCTGCTCGGCCCCGACAAGGGCCGGGTGCATTTCATCGCGGGCAACGTGTTTCCGAACTTCGGCTGGATCCCCGGTAGCTACACGATCCGGCAGTACCACCCGCGCGGCCCGGACCAGACCGAGGTCTGGTCCTACTGCCTCGTGGACGCCGCCGCGCCGCGCGAAGTCAAGGACGCCATGAAGCGCATGTACACGAACTCGTTCGGCCCGAGCGGCCTGCTCGAGCAGGACGACGGCGAGAACTGGACGGGCTGCGCCGCCTCGTCGAAAAAGCCGGTGATGGGCCGCGAGTCCTTCAACTACCAGATGGGCGTCGGACACGAGTGGAACATCCCGGGATTGCCGGGCCAGCACGTGGGCCGCGCGACGTCCGAGGTGGTCCAGCGCAGCTTCTACCGCCGCTGGCTGGAACAGATGACCGGTCGGAGCGAGCCCGTCCTGCGCGTCATCGCCCGGGAGGGCTGACCTTGGAGCTGGAACGGCTGATCGCGGTTCAGCAGTTCCTCTACCGCGAGGCGCGGCTCCTCGACGAGCGGCGTTTCGACGAGTGGTTCGAGCTGTTCACGGAAGACTGCCTGTACTGGATGCCGACGCGGTACAACCGCCTGCGCGACGGGACGGGCGAGCAGTGGCCGGTGGAAGCCGAGGTGGAGGACGAGAGCGGCCTCGCCTACTTCGAGGACAACCACCGCATGCTCCGGCGCCGCATCGACCGGCTGAAGACCGGCATGGCCTGGGCCGAGGATCCGCCGTCCCGCACCCGCCACTTCATCTCGAACGTCGAGGCCGAGGACGGCGAGGCACCCGGGGAGATCGTCGCGCGGTCCGCCTTCCTCGCCTACCGCTCCCGCAACGAAGGCGTCGGCGAGGACGAGGACTTCTTCTCCGGCATGCGCGAGGACGTGCTCCGCGGGGACGGGAACGGCTCCTTCCAGATCGTCCGGCGCAAGATCGTGCCGGACTTCGTGGTCATCAACGCGCAGAACCTCAGCATTTTTTTCTAACCAGAGTTCTAACCGGAGTTCTGACCGGAGGACGGACATGGCGGGCGCAGTCGAACGACTCGGATACATCGGCGTAGGCGCGTCGGACCTGCCGGCCTGGGAGGAATTCGCCACCAACGTGCTCGGCGTCGCGATCCACGACCGCGGCGAGGACGGCACGCTGTTCCTGCGCCACGACAAGAACCACTACCGGATCGCAGTGCACCCGGACCCCGCGGACGACCTCATGTACATCGGCTGGCAGGTGGCGAACGACGCGGCCCTCGACGCCGTGCGGGCGCGGCTCGCCGAGCACGGGGTCGCCTTCTCCGAAGGCGGCGCCGACCTGGCGCGGGCGCGTCGCGTCGCGGACCTGATCACGCTGAGCGACCCGAGCGGCGTGACCACCGAGATCTCCCACTCGCCCCTCATGGACTACGCGAACCCGTTTCACTCGCCGCGTCCCGTGCGCGGTTTCGTGACGGACGACCAGGGCCTCGGGCACATGGTCATCTCCGTCGACGATTACGAGGCGAGCCAGGTCTTCTACCGGGAAGTCCTCGGCATGCGCGTCTCCGACTACATCGAGCGCGCAGTCGGGGAACGCACCATGCGGATCCTTTTCCTCCACTGCAATCCACGCCACCACTCCATCGGCTTCGGCAGCGGCGCCGGCCGCGGCAAGCGCCTCGGACACATCATGCTGCAGGTCACCAACCTCGACGATGTCGGCTCCACCTACGACATCTGCTTCGAGCGCGGCATCGCAGACACCACCATCGGCAAGCACCCGAACGACAAGATGATCTCGTTCTACCTGCATTCGCCGAGCGGCTGGCTGTTCGAATACGGCTACGGGGCGCGCACGGTCGACGACGAGGTCGACCAGGTGGAACGCTTCACCGTGATCAGCGAGTGGGGGCACCTGCGTCCCGAGGGCGGACGCTACGGCGACCGCCGCCAGGCCGCTTCCTGACCCGCCCGCATCCGCGCCCCCGGGAGGGCGCCGCCAGACGACGGAGAACCCGATGCTGCAGCTCTACGACGCCGCCGTTTCGCCCTGCTGCATCAAGGTGCGGCTCTGCCTCGCGGAGAAGGGCGTGCCGGCCGAGAGCGTGCCGGTCAATCTCGGCACCAAGGCGAACCTCGAACCGGACTACCTCGCCCTGAACCCCAAGGGCGTCGTCCCCACGCTAGTGGACGACGGCACGGTGATCGTCGAATCGACCCTCATCAACGAATACCTCGACGACAAGTACCCATCGCCTCCGCTGAAGCCCGACGCTCCGGCCGCGCGCGTCGAGATGCGCAAGTGGACCAAGTTCGTCGACGAGGAACTCCACCCCGCCAACGGCGCCGTGGTGTGGCCGATCCTGTCGCTCGCGCGCCTGCGGCAACAGGACCCGGACCAGGTCCGCGCCAACCTCGCCCGGCACCCGGACCCGAAGCGCGTCGCCCGGCAACTCCAGATCTTCGACCAGGGCTACGCCGCCCCGGAGGTGGGAGCGGGCCTCAAGGTGTTCGTCGCGGCGACCGAGAAGTGGGAGACGGCCCTCGCCGACCGCGAGTACTTCGCGGGCGATGCACCGAGCCTGGCGGACCTCGCCATCCTGCCCTACGCCAACGAGGTGATGACCTTCGGGATCGACGCCCTGGCGGACGACAAGCCCAGGCTGCGGGCCTGGTTCGAGCGCATGGCCGCGCGCCCGTCCTACCGGGAAGCCGTCCTCGACGCGGTGGCCGAGCCCCAGCGAGACGCCATTCGCGTGCGCGGCGCGGCGGCCTGGGAGGAAATGCGCCGGCACCTGCAAGCATGAAGAACCTCGCGGGCAGGACTGGCGTCGTGACCGGCGCCGCTAGCGGCATAGGGAGAGCGCTGGTCCTGCGCATGGTCGCCGAGGACATGCGCGTCGTGGCGGCCGATGTCGACGAGGAAGGGATCGAAGCCCTCGCGGCGGAGTCTTCGGACGTCGCCGCCGTGCATTGCGACGTCACGGATCCGTCCTCCTGCGAGCGCCTCGCAGAAGCAGCCTGGGAACGCTTTGGCGGGGTGCACGTACTCTGCAACAACGCGGGTGTCATCGGCCGCTTCGCGCCGGTGTGGGACCAGGACCCGGACGACTGGCGGTGGCTCTTCTCGGTGAACGTCCTGGGCGTCGCCAACATGCTGCGCGCCTTCGTGCCGCGGCTGCTCTCCGAGGGCGAACCGGCGCACATCGTCAACACCGCGTCCGAAGCCGCGTTCACGGCAAGGGTGTTCGTCGGCGTGTACCACGCGAGCAAGCATGCGGTGCTGGCCATCTCCGAGACGCTGGCGCAGGAGCTGGAGGAACAGGGCGCTCCCATCCGCGTGTCCGTGCTGTGCCCGGGTGGCGTGAACACGCGCGTTCTGGACGCGGCCCGAAACCGACCCGACGAACTGGGGCCCGAACGGGCAACCACCGGAGCCGCCGCCGCGTTGCGTGCGCGTTACGACAGGCAGCTTCCCGGAGCGATGGCGCCGGAGGATGTCGCCGCGGCAGTCCTCGACGGCGTGCGCCAGGACCGCTTCTACGTCTTCTCGCACCCCGAAGTCGCGAACCTCGCCGCGGTTCGCGCCGAGGCCGTCGCCAACGATACCTATCCGCGCGTGGATCCGCGGCTCTCCGCCGCGCTGCGCCGGGACACCGGCGACGGATCGCACTGACGCGATATGATCGCCGCATGACCGCGCAACACGTCCCCTACATGGACCGCACGCGCCGCTACTACGCGGCGCAGGGATTCGAAAAGGCCTACGCGTGGGCCCACTTCGAAGACACGCCGTTCACGCCGCCGGGGAAGCCCGTCGCCGAGTCGAAGCTCGCGCTCATCACGACCGCGGCGCTCTACGACCGGCAGGCCACGGACCCGCGCCTCGTCGCGTCCGGCGACACCGCCGAGCCGCCCGAAAGGCTGTTCGGTAACGATCTCTCTTGGGACAAGCGCGCGACCCACCTCGACGACCTCAACTCCTACTTCCCGATCGACCGGCTCTCGGAACTGGTGTCCGAAGGCCTGCTGGGACGCGTCGCGCCGCGGTTCCACTGCGTGCCCACCGAGTACAGCCAGCGGCGCACGATGACGAAGGACGCGCCCGAGATCCTCGCGCGCTGCCGCGAGGACGGGGCCGATATCGCCCTGCTCGTCCCGTTGTGACCCGTCTGCCACCAGACCGTGAGTCTGGTCGCGCGGCATCTGGAGGAGGCCGGCATTCCGACCGTCATCCTGGGGTCGGCGCTGGACATCGTCGAGCACTGCGGCGTGCCGCGGTTCGTGTTCACGGACTTCCCGCTCGGCAATCCCTGCGGCCGTCCTTACGACGCGGACATGCAGCGGGCGGTCGTCGCCACGGGTCTCGGTCTGTTCGAGTCCGCTTCGGGCCCACGTACGGTCGTCCAGACCCCCTACCGCTGGAGCGCCGACGAAGGCTGGCGCGACCGCTACATGGAGATCCGCCCGGAAGACGTGGCCCGGCTCGCCGCGATGGGAGCCGAGCGCCGCGCGTTCCGGCAGGAGATGCGCGAACAGGGGCGCGTGCGGGCCGAATGACGCGCCGGCTCGCCTCCCTTCGCGCACCGCTCTGCGCCGCGTTCCTCGCGTTCGCCGGCGCCGCCCACGCCGAGCTTCCCTACGTGGACCCGAGCGAAGACGCCGCGCACTTCGGCGACCCGGCCCGGTTCCTGTTCTGGGAGCCGAAGCAGAAGGTCGCGGGCTTCCGGAACCTCGTGTCCATCTTTCCGGCGCGCAGGATCGAGGCCGGCGGAACGGTCCTGCCGCTGCCCGATTCGGAAGCGCCCATCACCGAGCTGACTTACGAGTTCGAGGGGGAGTCCCTCGGCATCGACGCCTACATGGCCCGCGGCCACGTCGCCGGCCTGATCGCGGTGCAGGACGGCGAGATCCTGCTCGAGCGCTACGCCGCCGGCAATGACGCCGCGAGCCCGTGGGTGTCGTTTTCGGTCGCGAAGTCCGTCGTGTCGATGCTCGCCGGCGCCGCCATCCTCGACGGCTACATCGCTTCCGTCGACGAGCCCGTCACGGCGTACCTGCCGCGTCTCAAGGGCTCGGCCTACGACGACGTCACGATCGAGAACCTCCTGCAGATGGCGTCCGGCGTGCAGTGGAACGAGGACTACGCGGACCCCGCTTCGGACGTAAACACCACGCCGCCGACGCTCGTCGGGATGTACGGGATGCTCGCGGGCAAGGAGCGCGTCGGAGGGGCGGGCGCGCTCTTCAACTACAACACCGCCGAGACGAACCTGGTCGGCGCCCTGGTCCGCGCGGCCATCGGCAACAACCTCGCGACCTATCTCACGCACAGGGTGTGGCGGCCGTTCGGCATGGAGGCGGACGCGTACTGGATGACGCACGGTCCGGGGGGCGGCGAGCTCGGTGGCTGCTGCATCAACGCGACGCTGCGCGACTACGCGCGCATCGGCCTGTTCGCGCTCGCCGACGGCGTCCTCGCCGACAGCACGCGGGTGTTGCCCGACGGATGGATGCAGGCGTCCACGGCGCCTTCGAAAGGGTCGGACCAGTACGGCTACCTGTGGTGGCTGTGGCCGGAGGGCCAGTACCGGGCACTCGGCATCTTCGGGCAGACGATCGCCGTCTACCCGGACCGGAACCTTGTCATAGCCACGCACGGCGCCGCGCCGACCGCCGTGGGCGGACCGTCGCCCCGGCATCGGGAGGCGTTCTTCGCAGCCTTGGTGGCGCACCTGGATGCCCGCGCCGCGGGTGGATGAGCCTGAGGACGGAGAGATGATCTACGAGATTCGCAACTACCACTACGAACCGAGCGCCATGGATGCCTACCGCGTCTGGGCGACGGACATCGCGCTGCCGTACCTCCGCGAGCACCTCGATCTCGTCGGCTTCTGGGTCAACCTCGACGAACCCCCGCAGGTGAACGGCCAGCCGCAGGACGATCTCGGGACCGCCACGGTCACTTGGATCATCCGCTGGGACGACATCGAGACGCGCCACTCCGTGATGGGCCGGGTCTTCGACAACGACGAGTGGCGCGGGATCATGGGCAGGAACCCGGGGCTCGAGAACTACCACCGGACCGAGGCGAAGTTCGCGGAACAGCTATAGCGTCGGCCCCCGCTCGGGGAAGGGTCGGAGTCATGGCAAAGCCCGGCACGATCACGATCTGGATCCTGGGCCTCCTGGTGGCGGCGGTCGTCGCCGCCATGGTCTGGCAGCACCTGCGCTACCTGGACGCCCGCCGCAACGCCCTGCACGACGCGCAGGACGTGTTTCACTCGAGCGACGCGCTGCACGCGGTCCTGTTCCTGAAGCTCCCGCCGGACGCCGACCTGTTCGCCGCCACGGGCGCCCTGCGCGCGGCGACGAACGCACTGCCCGTAGCGCAGACGGTCTATGTCGGGAAGGTCGCCATGAACGGCCAACCCTCCCGCCAGTTGATCGAGGCGCTCGACGGAGACGTGGCCTGGGACGTGCTCGCGCTCGTGCAGTTCGACGACCGCTCCGCCTACGACTTCTGGCGCGAGGACGCCGGCGTACGGGCCGCCCTGGGCGGCTTCGCAACCACGTACGTCCACGGCATGAAGCGCTCGGCGCTCGTCAACCTGGCCCTCGTGCAGCGGTTTCTGCTGACGCGGGTCATGCAGGCCGTCACGTTCCGGCCGTCCGTGCTGCCCTTCGAGCCGGCGCCGCCGGGCTCGATCGAGGTGGCCACGGACGAACAGCGCGCGACGCTGCTCGAAGAGGGTGAACTCGGCAGGGACGCCATACTCGTCGCCAACCTCCTGCAGGCGGGCACGCCCGAGGAGGCGGCCGCAGATGCGCAGTACACCGCCGCCATGATGGCGTTGATGGCGCGGGGCGGCCACGGTCCGATGCACATGGGCCCCGCCGTGACGCTCGAGGGCGACGCGAGCTTCGACATGGTCGGGCTGGTGTACTACCCCGGCGTGCGGTACTTCCACGACCTGACCGGCAGCACGTTCTTCCGAGACATCATCGGCGACAAGCGCCTCGGCGATACGCAGGCGACCGTTACGGTGCCTATCCTGCACCTGATCTGATCCCGCGAGGAGGGTCGAACGATGGGCAAGGCTCGGAGAATCACGGTCTGGGTGCTCGGGGTGGTGCTCGGGGTTGTGTTGGTGGCGGTCGTCGCCGCCATGGTGTGGCAGCACCTGCGCTACCTCGACGCACGGCGCAACGTACTGCACGACCTGCAGGACGTCTTCCACTCGGACGAGGCCCTGCACGCGGTGACGTTCCTCGAGGTCGCACCCGGCGCCGACCTGTTCGACGCCGTGCGCCCCCTGCGCGCGGCGACCGACGCGTTCCCCGGGGCCCGGACGGTCTACGCCGGCAAGGTCGCGATGAACGCGCTGTCCTCCACCCAGTTGATCGATGCGATCGGCGACGCGACGGCCTGGGACGCGGTCGTCCTCGCACAGTTCGACGACCGCGCGACGTACGACGCCAGCCGCAAGGACGCGGCCGTGCAGGCGGCGCTGGACGGATTCGCCACGACGTACACCCACGGCATGAAGCGGCCCCCGGTCGCCAACCTGCTGCTGCCGCAGATGCTCCTCGCTTCCACGTTCGCCCAGGCCGTCACGTTCCAGCCTTCCGTCCTGCCCTTCGAGCCGGCGTCCGTCGATCCCGTCGCAACGGCCGCGTGGGAGCGGCGGCAGAGGTTGCTGGGGGAGCGTGAGCTTGGCAGGGACGCCATCCTGGTCGCGAACCTCGTGAAGGATGGCGCACCGGAAGAGGTTGCCGCGAACGAGGCTTACGGCAGGGCCATGCTAGGGGTCATGGCCCGGGGCGGACACGGTCCGATGCACCTGGGCGCGGCCGTAACGCTGGAGGGGGATGCCGCGTTCGACGGCGTCATCCTCGTCTACTACCCGGGCGTGCGGTACTTCCACGACCTGACCGGCAGCACGTTTTTCGGGGGCATCGTCGGGGACAAACAGCTCGGCGACACGCAGGCGACCGTGACGATGCCGATCCTGCACCTGCTGTAGCGCCCCATGGCCGGCCCGCCACCTCGCTTACGCTCGGCGACGGCTCCGCCCGCGTCCCAGCCACGCCGTCCTCTCATGGAGCACCCGCCGTTGGTCGATACGCTCCCAACGTCGGACGCTCCATGAACGGGGCGACGCTTGTCGTCGCCCGCGCCGGATTCGTGCGAGACGCCGAGACGGGACGGGCCGGGTGGCCGAGGGTGGTTTCCCACCCCCGGCTCCCACAGATCCGGACGTGCCCAACTCGGGCATCCGGCTCCTCGGGCTACGGTTTAGCTGCGCGGTAGACGCTATGCACGACCTGCGGTCGGGGGAG
>JAJDTI010000017.1 GCA_022827245.1 Pseudomonadales bacterium
CCGACGACCGGTCGGGCGTGCAGAGGGCGACGGGCCGTGGCGCGAGGTCTCGTGCGTGACGGAGGAGCGATCCGACGTCGTGCCCCGATGCGGGGCAACGCACGGTGGCCGGCGCGCCGAATGGTTGGCGGGACAGGTGTCTTCGGGACACGCCGCGGCCGCCGCATGCGACGGCAAGGGAATACGCGTCAAGGGGCCATGCCGCAATTCGTTGCGGGGTTCGGACTGCCTGGACGGCAGGGCCGGATCGCCCAGCAAAACTAATCCGTACGCCGGCCCGGGCCGCTGACGCGGCGCCGGGCGCGGCAGATTCCCCCTGCTCCATTGTCGCCATCGATGCGCGGACCGGCACCCGGTTTGCGGCGGTTCGTCGCGTCCGCCCTGCGGTCCCTTTGAGCAAATGATAGGCACGCCGTCGTTGACGCGGCGGCGCGGCGGGCCGTATCTTGCGTCTGCCAACGGGAGGGCGCGCCCCGGCGCTACCGGGGAGTCGAGGTCAAGAGGATAGACCGTGCTCTTCCGTTCCATCCATTCCGCGACGGGCGCGCAGCCGGGGAGCTTCCGGTGCGCGACCTGAACTTCGACCTGAAGCGCCTGCAGGCGGCGCACGACGACGGCTCGCACGGCACGCGGACGGCGCGCTCCTACGCGCTGGCGCAGAGCCCGAACCGGAGGTTTCAAGGACTCGCAGGGTAGCTCCCGAAGTCCTTTAACCCTTTGATAAACATATAGTTCTTGGCGCTCCGCGTGTCACTTCGGCACACTCCATCGCGTAATCGATTCGTACCCGAAGGAGTAACCAGACATGAAGAATCGACCCAGGATGCTGTCCGCCACCTTCGTCCGCAACGTCAACGTTCCCGGACGCTACGGCGACGGCCGCGGCGGCCTCGGCCTGTCCCTGCTCGTCAAGCCCGCGTCCCGCGGCGGCTTCTCCAAGTCCTGGTCGCAGAGCGTGCGCCTCGGCGGCAGGCCCACCAGCATCGGCCTCGGCCGCTACCCGGTGGTGACCCTCGCCATGGCCCGCGGCAGGGCGCTCGACAACGCCCGCGCGATCGCCGAGGGCCGCGATCCGCGCCGGCGCTCCGTCCGCACCGCGCCGACCTTCGCCGAAGCCTGCGAGACGGTCATCGCCATCCACGCCGGGAACTGGAAGCCCGGCGGCAGGACCGAGGAGGGCTGGCGCGGCACCCTGCGCGACTACGCGCTGCCCCGGCTCGGCGACATGTCCGTCGACGCCATCTCCGGCACCGACGTCATGGACGTCCTGCTGCCCATCTGGTTCGACAAGCGGGAGACCGCCCGCAGCGTGCGCCAGCGCATCGGCGCGGTGATGAAGTGGGCCGTCGCCCAGGGCCACCGCCCCGACAACCCCGCCGGGGAGGCGGTCGCGGCCGCGCTGCCGAACAACGCCGCGCCGCGCCGCCACCAGCGCGCCCTGCCCCACGCCGAGGTCGGCCCCGCGCTGCGCCGGGTGCGCGGTTCGGACGCCTATGCCGGCACCGTGCTCTCGTTCGAGTTCCTGGTCCTCACCGCCTGCCGCTCCGGCGAGGTCCGCCACGCGCGCTGGGACGAGATCGACCCCGAGGGCGCGGTCTGGACGATCCCCGCCGCGCGCATGAAGGCGAAGCGCGAGCACCGCGTGCCGCTTTCCGGCCGAGCCCTCGCCGTGCTCGACGAGGCCCGCCGGCTGCCGCTCGGCGACGGCAACGTCTTCTCCTCGCGCACGGGCCGCGCGCTGCCCCAGCCGTACATGGCGAGACTTCTGCACGAGCTGGAGATCGACGCGGTCCCGCACGGGTTCCGCTCCTCGTTCCGCGACTGGGCCGCCGAGTGCACGGACGCGCCGCGGGAGGTCTGCGAGCTCGCCCTGGCGCACGTCAACGGCGACCGCGTCGAGGCCGCCTACCGCCGCAGCGACCTGTTCGAGAAGCGCCGGGATCTGATGGACGCCTGGGCGGCCTACGTCGCCTAGACCGGCCGCGGCCACCACCGGGACCGCGTCAAGGGCCGCCAGGGCACCCGGAGACCGCCGGACGTGCACCCTCGACGCGGCGCCGGCGGCCCGCCGATGATCACCCGCGTGTTCATCGTTTGCGCAAACGGGACCATGGCGACGCCATCGGCGCGGCAGGTCGGCACATCGGTGGGCAGTATCGAGCAGGGGAGATCTACCGCGCCCGGTGCCGCGTCAGCGGACCGGGCCGGCGTAAGGTTTAGTTTTGCTGGGCGATCCGGCCCTGCCGTCCAGGCAGTCCGAACCCCGCAACGAATTGCGGCATGGCCCCTTGACGCGTATTCCCCTGCCGTCGCATGCGGCGGCCGCGGCGTGTCCCGGACGACACCTGTCCCGCCAACCATTCGGCGCGCCGGCCACCGTGCGTTGCCCCATCGGGGCACGACGTCGGATCGCTCCTCCGTCACGCACGAGACCTCGCGCCACGGCCTGTCGCCCTCTGCACGCCCGACCGAATCGTCGGGCCCGCGCGGGTCTACCGCGCGCCGCAGCGCAATGGCCGTCCAGGATACGCCCCCTTCCGCGCGCGACCGCGACGTGGCGCTCGGTGCCCTTGCGGTTGCGTCGACCGCACTGCCGCGCGATTGCGGCGAGGCACGTCCGGCACCTTCCGGTGCCGCCACAGACGCCGGACACCCGTCCGGCGACGCCCCCGAGGGGCAAGTGACTGCGGCGGACTCTACCACGCCGTCATTACCGCTGCATCAACCGCGTGCTTAGCAGACCCTTGCCGCCACTGGCCTGCACGCCGATTTAGCACCCCGTCACTACCGGATTCCCGCTACCGCCGTCCGTGCCGCGCAAGCCCGTTGCGACGTCTAGAGAACAATGCCGGGTAGTGACGGGGCTGGCGCGACAGACGGCTCCGCCACTCGCGCGGCGGGCGCGGGGCGGTTTTCCACCGTCTCGATGCGCGGATTTGCCTTGATGGTGCGCTCCGCCGTCCCCGCGGCCACTCCGCCCACGCACGAATACCACCCTTTGTCCACAGGATCTCCACGGAGATGTCCACCAAACCCGCGCCCCACAGTCGCCTGGTTCCCGAAAACGCGACCGAAGGAAGTATCGAACCAGGCCACTGTGGCGAGCGCCGCGGCGCTCGAGATCGTGCCGTGGACGCCGATGCGGTCCAGAACGCGGGACCCACATAAGGGTCCGTTCCAACGTGCGGGAGTCCACCGAACCACCAGGTCGCCTCCGGCCAGCTCGTCGCGCTCGACGGGATCCCGCGCCCTCGACAACGACCGCCCCGTCCGCGTCCCACCCGCGTTCCCTGTCCCGCCGGGCCAAAGATGGCCGGGACCATCCTTCCGGCCATCGTCAACCTCCCCGACGCCGAGGGCGCCGTGTCACCGCCAGGGCCGCAGCGCAGCGGAGAAGGCGCGGCCGCGCCTTGACACGGTGACGGCGGCGGCGTTCCCGGCTCGCTTCAACCCGGCTAGTCGCAAACCCACTCGTCAGCGGGTCAGCGCGAGTCCGGAAGACGCCGAAGGTCTTGCCGTCGATCAAGTAACCAAACCAGTTGCCACGCTTGACGCCGGCGAGAATACATTGTTATATCAGCAAGTTGGCGGAGTGTTCCGCTTTGGCGCAGATGGCGGACACGCTGCACGAACTCGGCTTCAAGGGGCTGCGCGCGACCGGGCTGCGGCGCAAGCACGCCGTGGCGCTGGTGCGCGAGTGGAAGCGCCAGGGGCGCTCCGTCGGCACGATGAAGAACCGGCTGGCGCACCTGCGCTGGCTGGCGAAGGAGATCGGCAAGCCGGGCATCGTCCGCAAGGACAACGCCAGCTACGGGATCGGCCCGCTGTGCGGAACCTGAACAGGGATCTCCTGCAGCTGCAAAGGCGGGACGGACAAGGCTCGCACGCGGCGCGGCGCGACCGTTCCTACGCGCCGGCAGGGATGGCGCGACTCGGCTTGGCATTCGGGCGGTGGCACAAAAGAGCCGGACCGGATAGGGTGGAGCGTTCGGAAGCGTAATCGGGGAGTGCGAACAGCGCGGATGATGCCGGTAAAGAAATGCGAGGACCAAACGCCGTGACAACGAAAGTTGTACGAGTCGTCGTGAACGGGTGGACATGGGTTTGCCGGGAGGCGGAAAACACGACTCGTGCGAAGAGGATGCTGTCTGAGGCCCTTGAGGCGGACGGTTGGCCGGAGGAACGAGCTGATGTAACGATCACGCCCGGCGGGTTTATCAGGGTCCCGTTCCCGCGTACGTACGATCACGATGGAGGCGGGCGCGGCTGGGGGTCCGACGAGTATTTCGCGCGGCTAATCCCAGCGGCGTTGCGAGAAGTTGAGCGGGTCATCGGGACGAGTCGGATGATGGCTCGGCTTAGGCAACGTACACGGCTGCTCACTCTCGGCGTGGACTTGAACAGCACCACGCTCAAAGGCGGCCCGAAGACGCATGCCGAAATGGTGGCAGTTATCAACACGGAGACCGGAGCGGTTATCCGCTGGACGGGCAAGTCGTATCCTGCGGGTCGAGTCCAAGAGCGGACTCTCGTCCACGCACCATTGGCGTCGCACCTGCTCGAGTTCGACGGAACCCCAATGCTGATACTCGGATGCCATGACCTGAACCTGTTCAGTCAACGGGCGAGGAAGAACCAACTGGCCGGGTCGATCCGTCGTAGGCGATGCAACAAAATGCGAAGGCTAGCCAAAGAACTCGAACCGGTTTCGGTACTGCAGCACCCGCACACTACCGATACTCCGAATATCTGGTCCACGGCTTGGGCAGGCGTGCGTCAGTCCTTGCCTACGGCGGAAACCTTCGCTTCCGCGATTGCGTATTGCGGCGGAGACAAGGAAGGGGAGCCGCGGGCGACGCTTGACGCAGTGATGAAACGGACTGCTTGGGGCGACGTTGTTAACATCGTCGTTGACGGGTACTGACGGATCGGCCAGCCCTCAGGATGTCTTCGTCTGTTCCGCCGCGGAGGATGTCCGGGGACACTAGGTGGGTTGTGCAAGTGTGGCATGCCGGAACGCGATCTCAGCAAAGTGTTCGCGATCCGACGCGAGGGTTGGATCCAAGGCGCACCATGCCAAGTCGCGGGCGTACACTCTGACGGTTGGCAGGCAACCGTGAATGATCGGTACGACGTCTCGCAAGGTGTCGTACCACGCTCGTTGTTCGTCCCGGTAAGGCGGATCGTTGTCCGACGCGTTGTGGCGTTGGCACAGTTCTATCCAGCGAGTCGACAAGAACCCTAACGGAAGGTCATCCCCATACGCACCAAGCGCCGCGCTGCGCAGTGCCGTGAAGTGTTGGCTCTCGTCGAACTCCATCACGAACCCTGGCTCCGGTACCCAATAGTCGCATGGCGCGAGACTGGAGGCCCGGACGAATTGCCCGATGCGGTAGCCGCGATGTGCTTCGATTGCAGCGGCCACACTCTCCAACTGGTCATGGACAGGAGTGCCGACGTAGGACCTTAGGTGGGTGGGCCAGATGAAACGATGGTTCAGTGTGCATTTGCCGTAAATCGCCTCAAGGAACTGGCGCACTCGAACTTTACAGTCACGGCAGCGCTCGGAGTGGCGCGCGGGCGTAGTCATGGCTAGGTTTCGTCCTTGTGCGGGGGAATAGCTGAGCAGTGTCGCAGAGACCTTGGAGGTCGGCAAACCGGATAGAAGTGCGTATTCTCAATCCTGACCGACAAGGTAGTCGGCCCACTGCTGCATGAGCGTCCTGCGGCGCTCGAACAGATCGCTGCGCCGGTAGGCGGCTTCGACGCGATCGCCGTTGACGTGCGCCAGGGCGAGTTCGCAGACCTCGCGCGGCGCGTCGCTGCACTCCGCGGCCCAGTCGCGGAAGCTCGACCGGAAGCCGTGCGGCACGGCGTCCACCCGCAGCGCGCGCATGAGCTCGGACAGCGTCTTCTGCGGCAGCGCGCGGCCCGTCGGCGACGGGAACACCAGGTCGTCGGCGGCCAGCTCGAGGGCTTCGTCGAGCACTTCGAGGGCGCGGTCCGACAGCGGCACGCGGTGCTCGCGGCCGTTCTTCATGCGTTCGGCGGGAACCGTCCACAGCGCGCCCCCGCGGTCGATCTCGTCCCACCGCGCGTGGCGCACCTCGCCCGAGCGCGCCGCGGTCAGTACCAGGAACTCGAACGCCAGGCGGACGCCGCGGTAGGCGTCGCAGCGCCGCACCCGGTCCAGCGCCGCGCGGACCTCGGCGTGCGGCAGCGCCCGCTGGTGGCGTCGCGCCACGGCGGTCCTCGGCAACGCGGCGGCAATGGCGTCGCCGGCGGGGTTGTCG
>JAJDTI010000035.1 GCA_022827245.1 Pseudomonadales bacterium
CGTGGGCATCCTGCGCCACATGCTGCGGCTGCCCTACGAAGTCCAGCGCGACCCCAAGTACGCCTACAAGGGGTTCATGGCCGAGAACTTCGTCCAGACGGAGCTGCGCGCACGCGTGGCGTACCCCACCTACGGCTGGGCCGAGTCGCGCGCCGAAGTGGAGTTTCTCCACCAGGCCTCGGACGGCGAGATCGTCCCGGTGGAGGTGAAGAGCGGCGCCCGCGGGCGAGCCCGCAGCCTCAGCTCGTACATCCAGCGCTACGCGCCGCGGCGCGCGGTGACGCTCACGGCGAGTCCGCGCGGCCCCGCCGACGGCGTCGTGGTCAACTGGCCGCTGTACGAGGCGCAGTTCCTGCGGGAACTGTAGCGCCCGCCTGCGGGCCGACGCGCGGCACGTGCAGGTAGTACTGGTCGAAGGCATAGCGTGCGCCAGCCTTCTGGAGTCCCCACCGGAGATCGTGCAGTGGTGTCTCCAGCGCGGCCTCCCCATTGCGATAGCGCTCGATGGCCGCCGCGACCGCCCGCCGGTCCGGAGCCCCGATGGCGCCCCTGAGGTATCCCTGGAGGTGTTGCAGGACGTTGGTGTGGCTGCTCCGTGTCGGCCGGGCCGCGAGGGCCCGCATCAACCCTTCGAAGTACCGTTCGCCGGTGGTCTCGGCGTTGCCGGAGAGGTCGGCCAGCAGGCGTCCCAGGCGCCGGTACGCAGACGCGTCATGGGCCATGACGAGGTACTTGCAGGCGCTGTGAAACGCGATGAGCCGCGCGGCGTCGATGCCGCCGGCGGTGGTGCGCCGCCAGAATGCATGGACGAAGGTACGTGTCACGAAGCTCTCGAGCGCACCGGGCTCGAAGAGGTTCTCGCCGTCCTCGAGGGGCAGTGCGGGTCGCGCGCTGGCGATCTCCGCAGCGAACAGCCCGGTTCCTTCCGGAACGGGAGGACCTTGCGGGTCGGCGTGCAGCGCGACCCCCTTGAGCCCGCAGCTCGGCGAGCGCGCCTTGAAGACGTACCCGTCGACATCGTCGAGGTCCGGCAGGCGCGTCCCCGCGTACGCGCGCAGCCGGTCGCTGACATCGACCGACGGATCCTCGACGCCCACGGCGCGCGGTGAGGCTGGTGCACCGACCAGCCGGATGGGTGGACGGGGCACCCCGAGACCGATACCGACCTCCGGACAGATCGGCCGGACCTCGTAAAGTCCCTCGAGCGCCGGTCGCGGCCACGCGGACGCCCGGTGCCCGCCGTCGTAACGGACCGGCGCACCGGTGAGGCACTCGCTCACGGCAATCGTGAGCGGAGGCTCCGGGAAGGGCGGAAGAAGATCCCGGAAAGCGGGACTGGACATCAGAACAGGGGGATTCCGGGGACTTTCACCCGTGTCTGATGGAGTGCGGTGGACGCGGTCAGGAAGAAAGTGCGGAAGTCGTCCCCTCCCCAGGTGAAGTTGGCGCAGAACTCCGGGGTCTCGATGACGCCGAGACAGGCGCCGTCCTCCGGGTGGTAGACGTGCACGCCGCCGGGACCGGCGCAGAAGACGTTGCCGGCGCTGTCCGTCTTGAGTCCGTCCGGAGCGCCCCGGCCCGCGCCGGTTGACTCGGCGAACACGTCGCCGCCCGACAGGGACCCGTCCGCCTCGATGCCGAACTTGCGGATGTGCAGGCGCGGCGTGTCCGCCACGTAGAGGGCGCCCTGGTCGGGCGTGAACGCCAGCCCGTTCGGCATCTCGAAGTCCCGGGCCAGGCAGGTCAGCGACCCGTCCGCCGGATCGAATCGGTACACGCCGCGGAAGTCGAGTTCCGGCTCGCGGCCGTCCCCCGTGGGGTCGATCCGTCCGTAGGTGGGGTCGGTGAACCAGACCGTGCCGTCGCGGCGCACGACGATGTCGTTGGGGCTGTTCAGTTCCTTGCCGTCGTAGTGGCTCGCGAGCACGGTGACGGACCCGTCGGGGTCGGTGCGCGTCACCCGGCTGCTCTGGTGCTCGCAGGTGAGGAGGCGTCCCTGCAGGTCGTAGGTGTTGCCGTTGGCCTGGTGGCTCGGGGTGCGGAACGTCTCGAGGCCGCCGCTCGCGCTCCACCGGTAGAGCGTGCTCGCAAAGATGTCGCTGAACGTCAGGTGCTTCTCGACGGGGTGCCACGCCGGACCCTCGGTGAACTGGAACCCGGTCTCCAGGGTCGTCAACGCCAGATCGGCGTCCACGATGCCCAGGAACCTTTCGTCGCGCGTCTGAATGCCCATGTGTCCGTTCCGTGTGCTGTTCGTGCTGTTCGTTCCGCTACCGGCCGCAGCGGGCGCGTAGCGTAGCGTACCGGGCCGCCGGCGTCTGTGCGACGCGCCGTCGGAGTACAATGCGCGGTCCGCAATCAGGCGCAGTCAGGCATCGGAGGCGTACGTCGTGGGGCTCTTCTCGAAGTTGACGGAAAAACCGTGGTTACCGGACCAGACCGGCGTCGCGCAGCTTCGGACCGGCGGGTTCCCGGTACCCAACCGGAAGGTCGCGCTGGTCGTCTTCCTCGCGATCGTCGGCGTCCTGTTCTTCCTGTTCTTCGCCGCGTACCACATGCGCATCGAGCTCTCGACCGACTGGGTCTCGATGCCGGAGCCCGGGCTCCTGTGGTTCAACTCGGGCGTCCTGATCGTGTGCAGCCTCGCCTTCGAGTGGGCCCGCTCGGCCGGCAGCCGCGGCGACGTGGCCCGCCTGCGCAGCGCGTTCCTGCTGGCGGGCGGCCTGACGGTCGCGTTCCTGGTCGGCCAGTTCGTCGTCTGGCAGCAGATGGTCGACGCCGGCTACCTGGCGCAGCAGAACCCCGCCAACGGGTTCTTCTACATGATCACCGGCGTCCACGGCGTGCACCTCCTCGGCGGACTGATCGCCTGGGGGCGCGCCGCCTGGCGCATGTTCGGCAGCGGCGGCATCGGCGACGCGCGCCAGAGCGTCGACCTGTGCGCGATGTACTGGCACTTCCTGCTGCTCGTCTGGCTCGCCATGTTCGCCCTGCTGCTGAACACATGAGAAGAGGCCGGGTGCGGCGACGCGGCCGTTCCGCATCCGGCAGACCATGGCTTCCCGTAGCGCAACCGCCGAACAGCGCCTGACCCTCGACATCGAGGGCATGACCTGCGCCGCCTGCTCGACGCGGCTCGAGAAGGCGCTGACCCGGGCGGACGGCGTGCGCGAAGCGTCCGTGAACCTCGCGACGGAGCGGGCGGTCGTCACCATCGACGCCGGGGAGACGGACCTGCCGTCGGTGGCGGAGGCGGTCTCCCGGGCGGGTTTCTCGGTGGGCCGGGAGATGCTCTCCTTCGCGGTGGAGGGCATGACCTGCGCGGCCTGCGCCGGCCGCGTCGAGAAGGCGCTCCGGGGCGTCCCCGGCGTCTTCGATGCGAACGTCAACCTGGCGATCGAGCGCGCCCACGTGACCATGGCCCACCGCTGCGCCGATGCCGCACAACTGGCGGACGCGGTCGCGAAGGCCGGGTACCGGGCGGTGATGCTGGAGTCCGAAGAGGGCTCCCGGCAGGCCAGGGAGCAAGCGCAGCTCGACCGCGAGCGGCGCGTGCTGATCCTCTCGGTCGCGCTGACCCTGCCCATGGTCCTGGGCATGACGCTCGACGTGCTCGGTTACGAGGACCTGCACGTCATGCCGTCCCTCGAGGTGGCCCTCGCGACGCCGATCCAGTTCCTGATCGGTCTGCGCTTCTACCGGGGGGCGCTCAACGCCCTGCGCGGCGGCACCGCGAACATGGACGTGCTCGTCGCGCTCGGAACGACCGCCGCCTACGGCTTCAGTTGGTACCTGCTCCAGACCCTCGGGGAGGAGGCGGACGGCGAACTCTACTTCGAGGCGTCGGCGGTGATCATCACCCTGGTGCTCCTCGGCAAGTACCTGGAAAGCCGCGCGCGCCGGGGGACGACGGCGGCCATCCGGGCGCTGATGGAGCTGCGTCCGGAGACCGCGCGGGTGGAGCGCGCGGACGGCACGGAGGCCGAGGTACCCATCGCCCAGGTGCGGCCCGGCGACGTCGCGGTGGTGCGGCCGGGGGAACGCATGCCCGTGGACGGCCTGGTCGTCGACGGCGCGAGCGAGGTGGACGAGTCGCTCGTGACCGGCGAGAGCGTTCCGGTGGCGAAGACGGCGGGGGCTTCGGTCACCGGTGGGGCGATCAACGGGGCCGGACTCCTGAAGGTGCGCGCGACCGCGGTGGGCGAGGAGTCCACGCTCGCCCGCATCATCCGCCTGGTGGAGAACGCCCAGGCCGGCAAGGCGTCCGTGCAACGCCTGGTCGACCGGATCAGCGCCGTGTTCGTGCCCTCCGTCGTCGTGGTCGCGGCGGTCACCTTCCTGGGCTGGCTCGTCTTCTCGGGAGACCTCGAGGCGTCGTTCATCGCGGCGGTGTCCGTGCTGGTGATCGCGTGTCCCTGTGCGCTGGGGCTCGCCACGCCGACCGCAATCATGACCGGGACCGGTGCCGCGGCGCGTGCGGGGATTCTCGTGAAGGACATCGCGGCCCTCGAGCAGGCGCACCGCGTCGACACGGTCGTGTTCGACAAGACGGGGACGCTGACGGAAGGGAAGCCGCACGTGGTGGATGTCCGGGGCGGGGCGGAGCCGGTGGTAGAGGTGCTCCGCCTCGCCGCTTCCGTGCAGCAGGGAAGCGAGCACCCGCTGGCCGGAGCGATCCTGTCGGATGCCCGGGACCGGGATGTCGCACCGTCTCCGCTGCGCGACTTCGAGGCGGTCGCGGGCCGCGGCGTGCGCGGTCGCGTCGACGGACGCCGCGTCACGGTGGGCAGCGCCGCGTTCGCGGGCGAGGTGGCCGTGATCGAAGACGCGCTGCTGGCCGTCGCCCGCGGGTGGGAGGACGAAGGCCGGACGGCGGTGTTCGTCTGCGTGGAGCCCGAAACGCCCGAGGGCGCCGGGTCTTCCTCCGGGACGGGACAGGTCGCCGGCCTGATCGGCGTCGCCGACCCGCTCCGCGAGACGGCCGCAGAAGCCGTGGACCAGCTTGCGGCGCTCGGCATACGGACATCGATGCTCTCCGGGGACGCCGTCGCCGTCGCGGAGCGCGTCGGGACAGCGCTCGGTATCGGCGACGCGCGAGGAGCGGTGCGCCCGGACCAGAAGGCGGCGGTCGTGCAGGAGTTCCACGAACAGGGCCGGGTGGTCGGGATGGTCGGCGACGGCATCAACGACGCGCCCGCCCTGGCCGCGGCCGATGTCGGCATCGCGATGGGCACCGGCACCGACATCGCCATGGAAACGGCCGGCGTCACCCTCATGCGTCCGGACCCCCGCCTGGCCGCCGGCGCCATCTCGGCGAGCCGCGCGACCTTCTCCAAGATCCGCCAGAACCTGTTCTGGGCCTTCGTCTACAACGTGGTCTGCATCCCGCTCGCGGCGGCGGGTTACCTGAGCCCCACCATCGCCGCCGCGGCGATGGCGCTGTCCAGCGTCAGCGTGGTCGGCAACTCGCTCCTGCTGCGGCGCTGGCGGCCGGCGCAGTAGAATCCTCCCAAGCGGGCGATCGCGCTCGACCGGGGGAGGAACGACCCATGGAACGGCTGGAACTCACCGTCGACGGAATGGCGTGCGAAGGATGCGTTGCGAGCGTGCAGAACGCCCTGACGGGCCGCACCGGCGTCGCGGCCGCGACGGCCCGACTGCACGACGGCCTCGTCACCGTGGAGTTCGATCCCTCGGCGATCGACCGCACCGCCATCGAGATCGCCATCGAGGACGCGGGGTTCGAGGTGCGTCCGTCCTGATCCACGTTCCGGTGCCGCTCCGGCCCGTGTCAGGGGTCGATCCCGCCGCGCCTCACGGTGACCGAAGCCCCCCGACGATCGGCGCCCGCGCCGCATGCAGCGCCGGAGGAAGGCCGCCGGCCAGACCCACAACGGCCGCGTAGCCGACGGCCAGCGCGATCAGCTCGGGCGTCACGCGGAACGAGAACGCCACCTGGCTGAACGTCGTCAGGTTCTGCGTCGAGGCCTGCAGTCCGTCGAGCAGGGCGTAGGCGACCAGCCCGCCCGACGCTCCCCCCGCGACCGCGACGACAACGGACTCCGCCACGACGGACAGGCCCACGGACACGCCGCCGAACCCCAGCGTCCGGAGCACCGCCATCTCGCGCCTGCGCGCCGCCACCGCGGCGAACATCGTGTTGACCGCGCCGAAGGTCGCGCAGAGCCCCATCAGGATCGCCGCGACCAGGCCCGCGGTCTCGACGGTCGCCGTCTGGGCGTCCGCCTGGTCGCCGAAGAAGTCGGCGTAGGTGCGGATATCCACGCGCAGGCTCTCGTCTCCCGCCAGGTCGCCGGCCAGGCGCGTCCTGGCGTCGGGCGACGTGACCCGGGCATGTACCGTGTGCACCCACCCGGTCATCCCGGAGATCGGGTCGAGCAGGTGGAAGTCGGCCCACACTTCCGACTCGGCCACCGCGCCGCCCGCGGAGAAGTGCCCGACCACCGTCCAGTCCGCGCGGCGCACCCTGACGGTGTCGCCGATGGCCAAGCCCTCGAACCGGTCCCGCGCGCCCACGCCGGCGATGGCCTCGTGCCTCCCCGGCTCGAACAGGCGTCCCGCGACGAGGCGGAAGCCGTCCCGCACGGCGAGAGACGCAGGCTGCACGCCGCGGAAGTCCACATGGGCGTTCGTCCCCGACGACTTCCCGGGCAGGTTCACGACGTCCACGAGCTCCATCCCGGCGACCGCGTTCCCGTCGCGGCGCTCGAAGTTGGGGTTGGCGAGCAGCCGGCGTACCTCGCGCTGCCGGAGCCAGCTATCGCGCTCGTGCAGGCTCCCCGCGTTCATGATGACCACCGCATCCGGACTGGCGGTGCGGTCGAAGACATCCTTGAGTCCGTACGAGATGGCGAAAACGCTCGTCATGATGAGCACGACGCCGGCGACGCTGACGAAGACCACGGCCGTGGCGTAGGCGCGTTGGGGAAGGGACGCGAGACCGAACCACAGGAGGCGCATCGCTTCAGCGCTCGAGGCGGCCGAGGATCCCGGCCATCGAGGACCGCGCGACGGCGAGCGTCGGCCCGAGCGCGCTGACGGCGACCAGGGCCGCCATCCAGAGACAACCCCGGGCGATGTCCCAACCCGTGAGGTAGAGGCTGGTCAGCCCGCCTCCGACACCCAGGAGAAACGGGAACAGCAGCGGGGCCGCCGCCATGCCCGCGGCGCACCGCATGAGCGCGTACTCGGACATGCGCTCGCGCACGGACAGGGAGATGGCGTTGGCGATGACCACCAGCACCACGAAGAAGATCGCGGCGGTAAACGACCGGATCAGGGTCCCGAAGTTGCCGAAGCGGTTGACGAACTCCGCCGCGTAGTCCCGCTCGGCGGACGACCTGGTCTCCGCCGGCGCGTTCTCGAACTCCCCGTCGATACGGAGGCCGACCTCGCCCGTATCCGCTCCCGGCCGCAGCCTGGTGACCACCATGCGGGTCAGCCCCCGGCCCCAGTTGGCCGCCGCCTCGAGGTAGTCGTGGTGGAAGAACATCCGGTCCTCGTCGAAGGACCTGTCCGAGGAGCGGTAGATCCCCTCGATCGTGAACTCCCAGGCGCCGCGGTCCCGGTTGCGGTAGATCGTGCCCATGAGGGGCACGCGGTCGCCAACGGCCCATCCGAAGCGCTCGGCGAGGTCGCGCCCGACGATGGCGCCGGTGCGGATCGCAAGCCACCGGTCGCGTGAAGCCGAGTCCAGCAGCAGCTCCGGATAGACGTCGAGGAACGAGGCGCCGTGTACGGCGTACTGGGCAAACGGCGCGGCCGCGTCTTCGTGGCGGCCCCGGAAGGGCGACAGGTACGTGACGGCGGCCACGCCGTCGACCACGACGATCCGGTTCCGGTAGCGGGTGGGAAGCATGTTGAGGTACGAGGCCGCCTCGGTGGTCACGAGGCGCGGCGTGGAAAGCGCCTCGGGGCGGCGGAGCAGGCCGTTCTCGAGCGCGGCGAGTACGCCGTACAGCACGAAGGCGAGGGTGACCGAGGCGAACGTCAGCACCGCGCGCGTCGGCCTCGCCCGCGGGCCGCAGAGGACCAGGTGGAGCGTCGTGAGAGCGGTCGGCAACGCCTTACCGTCCCGTCGCGGACGGACGGGGCCCGTTCAGGTCAGCGCCCGCGCCAGCGCATCGGACATCTCCTCGCGGCCGTCCTCCGCCACCCAGGTCTGCACGATGCCCTGGATGGTCATGGCGAGGGCGAGCGGTTCCTCGAACATGAGGTGATGGTGCGTCCGGGGGATCTCGACGACCGGAAGCCTCCCGGCCGTGACCCGCCGCATGTAGTCCGCGCCGAAGGTTCCTTCGTCCTGGCTGAGCTCACCCAGGATCACCGCGGACCGACACGACAGGCCGACGAACTTGTCGCGCTGGTCGGCCCCGAGGACGAAGTGATCGTAGAGCGTGGGATCGAACTTCCACGTCCAGCCGCCTTCGACCTGGCGCAGCGACCGGCGGGCGACGTGGTCCATCACCGCCGGGTGCCGGACGGGCTGGTCCGGCAGCAGCCGGAAGCGGGCCACCGCGGCGTCAAGGTCCTCGTAGACGCGCGTGCGGCGCCGCCGGTAGCCCGCGTTGTCCGCCTTGCCGCCCCATTCCAGGAAATCCTCCGGGTCGACCACCGTGTAGTCGACGAAGACGATGCCGCCGAGGCGGTCGCCGAAGTAGTGGCCGGTCTCCAGGGCGACGAACCCGCCGAGGCTGTGGCCGGCGACGAAGGGCCGGGGCGGCAGTCCGGCCGCCTGGCAGACGCGCCAGGTCTCTTCCGCGAAGGCCTCGCCCGAGTACCGGTCACGCCACGCGCTGTCGCCGTTGCCCGACAGGTCGAAGGCAACGACGCGGAAGCGGTCGGCCAGCAACGGCGCGACGAAGCGCCACCACTCGAGGTGGCCGCTGCTGCCGTGCACGAGGACGATGCCGGGGCCGTCCGTGCCCCAGGTCTCGTAGTGGATCTTCGCGCCGAGGACTTCGACGGAGCCGGTTTCGGACGCAGTGTCGAGTGCCTGGCGATACCACCAGGGCGTGTTCAGGTCAGGCATGGGCCGTATCGTCGGGCAAACCGGCGCGGAACACAACGCAGGCCGCGAGGACCGGTGCGCACGCGAGGACCAGCCAGAGGCCGCCGAGTTCCAGACGGCCGTACAGCGCGGCCAGCGGCGCCAGCCAGACCAGCGCGTAGCCCCAGAGCAGCGCGGTGGTGCGTCCGTGCCCCCACCGGCGCGCGAGCTTCTGGTAGAGGTGGTTGCTGTGGGCCTGCGCGACGCGCTGCCGCGTCGCGAGGCGGACCGCCAGCGTGTAGGTGGCGTCGAACCAGAAGGCGGTCAGCAGGATGAGACTGGTGAGGAGCGGCAGTTCACCTGCCTGCCAGAGGTGGACGACCACGGCGCCGATCACGAATCCCAGGAAACCGCTGCCCGTGTCTCCCATGATGACCCTGGCCGGCGCCCAGTTGAGGCACAGGAATCCCGCGGTCGAGGCCAGCAGGACCCAGAAGGCGGCGTCGAAGGGCCCGCCCGTACCGAAGTACAGCGCGCCGAGGCAGAAGATCGCCGCCTGGGAACCGGCGATGCCGTCGATCCCGTCCATGAAGTTGTAGAGGTTGACGAACCAGGCGAGCCCGACCGCGCAGATCGCGACCACGACCGGGTTGCCGTCCACGGCGATTGCCACGGTCACCGCCGCCACCACCAGGTGGACGGGAAGCCGCAGGCCGGCCGAGAGCTCGAACAGGTCGTCGAGCAGGCCCACCAGGGCCAGGACGGCCGCGCCGCCGGCCAGGACGAGCGCCACCGGATCGCCCCCCACGGCCGCCGACCACGCGAGCCAGGCCAGGGTGGGGATGACGAAGCCCAGGCCGCCGATGCTCGCCACCGGTACCGAGTGCGCGCTGCGGGCGTTGGGGATGGCCATGACGCCGAAGCGGCGGGCGAGGAACAGCGCGGCCCCGGTGAGGACCAGGCCCGCGACGAACGCGGCCGCGACGAACGCGGCCCCGACGAGCGTCAGCATGGCTGCACGGCACCGGGCGCCCGCGTCGGGGTCATCGGTCGGGGTGGTGTCCTGGCCTGAAGCGGCGGGACGGGAACCCTAGTGTGCTGTGTCACGAATAACTTTGCGTTTGCGGTAGCGTATTTTTGTCGCTGGCAAGGCGCGTCCGACGAGCAGTGGCAGGCCCCACGTGAGGAGGCGCAACGCCGCCAGCGGCGAAAAGGCGCAGCTCAAACGTGAAGGTATTCGTGACACAGTACACTAGCATAGGCGTCGGGAGCGCCCGGCATCCGGGCGCCCCCGCGCCGATCAGTCGCCGACCGCGATCCGTTCCTCGTTCCGCGCGACGGTGGCGTCGCCGATGCCCCGGACCTGGGTCAGGTCGTACGCGTCGGTGAACCGGCCGTTCTCCTCGCGGTAGCGCACGATCGCCTCCGCCTTGGTCAGCCCGACGCCGTCGAGTACACGCGCGATGGTCTCGGCGTCTGCGGTGTTGACGTCCACGGTCGCCTCTTCGGCATGGGCGCCGGCGGCGAGAAGCAGCGCCAGCACGGCCGAACGCGCCAGCGCGCTCGTGAATCTCCACGTTTTCATCGTCAGTCTCCAACTCGGGTGAGGGACTCGCAAAATACTGTCCCTCCGGCCCCTTGGCTGTGGGTCCAGGCTGCAAAACCCGTGCGTCAAACGCCCGGAGTCGAGTGCGCCTTCTCCCCGACACGCGCCGCGGCGGGCGATTTCATGGTGGAACGTCCGGGCGTTTGGCAAACTTGCCGCTGGCCTGCCCGGGTCGAGCCGCTTGGGACAGGGAACGCACAAGCAGGCGGGGCGCCGCCGGAGCGCCGCTGGAGTAAGAGGAGACCGAAATGGATCTGACGGGACACTGGGTCGGGATCTTGGCCATCGTGGTGTTCGTCCTGTCGTACTCGGTAGTCATCGCCGAGGAGTTCACGCATCTCAGGAAGTCCGTGCCCGTCATGCTGGGCGCCGGGGTCATCTGGGCGCTCATCGCCGCGCAATACGCGGGCGGCGAGATGAGCAAGGCATCCGAGGAAGCCGTGCGCCACTTCCTGATCGAGTTCGGCGAGCTGTTCCTGTTCCTCCTCTGCGCCATGACCTATGTGAACTCGATGAGCGACCGCGGGGTGTTCGACGCGCTGCGGTCCTGGCTGGTGCGCCATGGCTTCACGTACCGCCAGCTCTTCTGGATCACCGGCGTCATCAGCTTCTTCCTCTCCCCGATCATCGACAACCTGACGACGGCGCTGGTGATGTGCGCGGTCGTGCTGGCGGTCGGCAAGGGCAACACCCGCTTCATCAGCATCGGCTGCGTCAACATCGTGGTCGCCGCGAACGCCGGCGGGGCGTTCAGCCCGTTCGGCGACATCACGACGCTGATGGTGTGGCAGCGGGGCATCGTCGACTTCTTCACGTTCTTTGCCCTGTTCGTGCCGTCGGTGGTGAACTACGTCATCCCGGCCGTGATCATGGCGCTCTTCGTCGAGAAGGCCACACCCACCGTCGACTCCGACGAGAAAGAGGTGCGCATGCGCCGCGGGGCGAAGCGCATCATGTTCCTGTTCGGCTGCACGATCGCCACCGCGGTGTCCTTCCACAACTTCCTGCACCTGCCGCCGTTCCTGGGCATGATGACGGGGCTCGCGTACCTCAAGATCTTCGGCCACTACCTCCATCGGACGGAGATGTCGCTGGCGCGGCGTCGAGCCGGGGCGGAAGCCGGCGACATCGAGCCCTTCGACAGCTTCCGGGAAGTCGCGCGGGCGGAGTGGGACACGCTGCTCTTCTTCTTCGGGGTCATCATGTGCGTCGGCGGGCTCGGCTTCATCGGCTACCTGGAGCTCGTTTCGCAGTACATGTACGTGGAACTCGGACCGACGTTCGCGAACACCATGGTCGGGATCCTCTCGGCGATCGTGGACAACATCCCGGTGATGGTCGCGGTACTCCAGATGAACCCGGCCATGGACATCACCCAGTGGCTCCTGGTGACCCTGACGGCCGGGGTGGGCGGCAGCATGCTGTCCATCGGCTCGGCGGCCGGCGTGGCGCTCATGGGCCAGGCGCGCGGCATGTACACGTTCTTCGGGCATCTCAAGTGGACGCCGATCATCGCCGTGGGCTACTTCGCGAGCATCTGGGTGCACATGATGGTCAACACGCGTTTCGACGGCATCATGCCGTGACGCCTCTTACGCGCACCGAGAGGCGCACCGGAGGGCCGCTGACATGACCCGCGTCTGGGACCTCCCTATCCGGCTGTGGCACTGGCTGTTCGGGGGCTGCGTGGCCTTCTCGCTGTACACCGGCCTGTCCGGCGAGTTCTCCCTGATGGAGTGGCACCAGCGGTCCGGCTACGCCGTCCTGGCGCTCCTGCTGTTCCGAGTGGGCTGGGGCCTGTGGGGCGGGCTGTACACGCGCTTCCGCCACTACGTGACGACGCCGCGCGATGTCCTCGCGCACTTCTTCCGCAGCCTGCGCGCGGACGACGCGGCGCCCCGGGCGCACACGGCCCCCGGGATCGCCCTCGTGGTGCTGCTGTTCCTCATGGTCGCGGTGCAGGCGACGACGGGCCTGTTCGCGACCGACGACATCTTCATCAACGGCCCCCTCAGGGGGTACGTGGAGGAAGAGACGGCGTCAGCGATGAACTGGGTACACCACCGCGCCTTCTGGCTGATCATCGCGCTGGTGTCGACGCACCTGCTGGCGCACGTGGTCTACGGGGCGATGCGCGACCCCACGCCGCTGTCGATGATCACGGGACGCAAGGCCGTGGACCTGCCGGCCACGGACCACTACCTGCTTCGGGGAGCCTTGACGATCGCCGCGACGGCCGGCCTCGTCTACGTGGCGCTACGCCTGCTGTAACGCCCGAGGGCAGGGTCGCCGCTATTCGCCCCTATTCGGCCCGGTAGTTGTCGTGACAGCCCTTGCAGGCCTGTCCGAGCTGCATCGCCGCCGGCATGACCTCGCCTCCGGCCGCCACGACGTCGCTCAGGTTGCCCGCCGCCGCCTCGAAGGCGCTCAGCCGCTCGGCGAAGTCCGCGGAGTCTTCCCAGATGGCCGGGAGCGCATCGCCGCCCTCGGAGCCGTCCGGGAACAGCGTCCCGGCGAGACCCGACATGGCCTTGAGGGCATCCGCGTGGGCGGCCAGGTGCCCGGTGTGCTCCACCTTGCCGGTCAGGATGTCGAACAGCGCGGTGGTGTGTCCGCCGACGGCCGCCATGGTGTGCTGGCGGTACTCCATCGCACCTTCGGACGCGCCGAGGGGCAGCGCCAGCAATGCGAGCGTCGCGGCACCCACGAGGTTCGAACGGTGAATTCGCATGGCTGTCTCCGTCAGCGCCAAAACCCCATGAGACTATTTTCGCGGTTCTACGGCAACCGCGGCCGTACAATGGCGCCCATGACCGTAGACATCGACCGACTGCTCCGCGCCCTGCGCGACGACGACTACCGCACCCGCTGCGACGCCCTGCGCGCGTGCTGTCCCTGCCGGAACGGCAGCCTGCGCGACCCCGCCATCTGGCGCGCCGTGTTCGACAAGGCGCTGCGCGGCAACCTGCGGGAGCGCGACCGTGCCGCGCACGCCATCGGGACCCTGACCGAGAAGGCCGTGGAGAACGCCGCGTGGCGCGACGTGCTGAAGGAGTTCAGGACGGAACTCGACGCCCTGCGGCGGGACCCGCGCGCGTCGCGGCTGCTGCTCGGCCAGATGAAGAAGCACGGCCACGCGCACCGTGGCGCCGCCGCGCAGGGATACCGGCGCCGGCGCAAGGCGCTCGATCTGGCGAGCCCGGCGGAACTCGCGGCGTGGGTGAACGGACGCCTGCGTCTCGCCGCCCCGGACCGAGTGACGGCACGGCATCCGGGCATCCGGCGGCTTTGGCGATGGATGAAGCACCGGGTCGACTTCCAGCCGACGCGGCGCACGACCGAGGCCGAACTCGCGAAACGCGCGGAACGCTACCTGCCCAGGGAATTCCGCGAGGCGCCCCGACCCGCGTAAAGGCCGCCCTCGCGGCGGCCCATGACCGGGAACCTCAAGGGTCGCCCTCGCTCGACTTCAGCTCGCCCAGTTCGCGCCGGAGTCGCCGTTGCGCGACCCGCCCCTTGAGCAGGCTGACCGAAGCGAGCCCGAAACCCGTCGCGATCCCGCCGCCAAGGGCCAGGAAGAGCCAGACGAACACCGGCGCCGCAGGCGTCTCGTAGGCCAGCAGACGCAGGCGCACGGGCGTCCCGTTGTCCATCACGAGGATCGCGGACAGCGCGGCGAGGGCCAGGACCGCGAAGCCCCAGAGCGCCAGCTTGAGCCGCCTGATCAACGGCGTGCGGGCTACGCTCCGCGGTCACCGCCGCCGGCGCGCCGCTCCGCGAGCAGGCTGGCGTTGACCCGGTAGCGCAGGTCCTTGCCGGGCTTGAAGTGCGGGACGTACTTGCCGGCGAGCCCCACCTTCTCGCCCGTACGGGGGTTGCGCCCGATGCGCGGCGCCCGGTAGTGCAGCGAGAAGCTGCCGAAGCCCCGGATCTCGATGCGTCCGCCCTGTGCGAGCGTCCGGGACATCTGCTCGATGAGCGTCTTCACGGAAAGCTCGACGTCGCGCGTGGAGAGCTGCGGCTGGCGTCGCGCGATGATCTCGATGAGTTCCGACTTCGTCATTCCGGTCCGCGAGGCGGCCCCGGGAGGGCCGGGCCCTCCGTCGCGGCCGCGATTCGTTCGTATCAGCGCTCCTGTTCCGCGCTCCGGTCCATCTGCCGCTTGATGAGGTCGCCGAGCGTGGTCGGACCACGGCGTCGGTCGGCCTCGCGGTCCCGGTGCTCGCGCAGGTTCGCCCGCTCCTCGTCCTGCTCCTTCGCCTTGATGGAGAGGCCCAGGTAGCGGTTCTTGCGATCGACGTTGATGATCTTCACCGAGAGTTCGTCGCCGGGCTTGAGGACGTTGCGGGCGTCATCGACGCGCTCCACGCTGATCTCGGAAGCCTTGATGACGCCCTCGACTTCCGCGGCGAGCCGCACGACGGCTTCGCGGGGCTCCACGGTGATCACCTCGCCCGTCACGATGCTGCCGCTGACGTTCTCGTTCACGTAGTCGGTGAAGGCGTCGTCGTCGAGCTGCTTGATGCCGAGCGAGATGCGCTCGCGCTCGGCGTCGATCGCGAGGATGACCGTCTCGATCTCCTCGCCCTTCCGGTACCGGCGGACGGCCGTCTCGCCCGGTTCGTTCCACGAGATGTCCGACAGGTGAACCAGGCCGTCGATGCCGCCCTGCAGGCCGATGAAGATGCCGAAGTCCGTGATCGACTTGATGCGCCCCTCGATGCGCTGGCCGCGTGCGCAGGTGGCGGCGAACTCGTCCCAGGGGTTGGGGCGGCACTGCTTGATGCCGAGCGAGATGCGGCGCCGCTCCTCGTTGATGTCGAGCACCATCACCTCCACTTCGTCGCCGACCGCGACGACCTTCGAGGGGTGGACGTTCTTGTTCGTCCAGTCCATCTCGGAGACGTGCACC